>JANLFO010000032.1 GCA_024653205.1 Clostridia bacterium
TTCGGTTCCCGGCGAGTTGCCAATGTACTCAGGCGAGCACCCGGTACCGCCAGTCGACTCAAGTTAACTCGAAAGTGGGGATACGTCAGCGCCGAGCCCCGAGTCGGGCCCGGCCCCCAGGCGGCATGCCGCGCAGGAAGAGGCGGCGATCCGTCGCCCGCCGGGTCTCCGGCCGCCTAAACCTCCAGGGGCACCCGGGCCCGCAGGGCCAGCCTCAGCCGCCGCTCTGCCTCCTCCCAGTTTACCAGCTTCCACCAGGCCTCGATGTAATCCCGCCGCCGGTTCCGGTAATCCAGATAGTAAGCGTGCTCCCACACGTCAAGTGCCAGCAGGGGGATGACGCCCCACTGCGTCAGGTCCTGGTGCTTCTCCGCGGTCAGGACTTCCAGGCGTCCAAAGGAAGGCTGCCACACCAGAAGCGCCCACCCCGACCCTTCCACCTCCTGGGCGGCCCGGCCGAACTGTTCCCGGAAGGCGGACGGACGGCCGAAAGCGGCCGCCAGGCACTCCCGCAGCAGCGGTCCCGGGGCTTCCGGGCCCGGCGGTTTCATGACCGCCCAGTAGAGGCTGTGAAGGATGTGCCCGGACCCGTGAAAGGCCAGCTCTCGCTCCCAGTGCTTGACCAGGGAGAAATCGCCCCGCCGGCGCGCTTCGGCCAGCATCAGTTCTGCCCGGTTGAGACCCTCTACGTAAGACCGGTGATGCACGTCGTGGTGCAGCCGCAGGAGGGCGGCACTGATCACCGGCTCCAGGGCGTCGTACGGGTAAGGAAGGGGCGGCAGCCGGTGGCCGCCGATGGGGACGGCCGGGGGACCTGCCGGCGGCTCCGAAGGCCCGCCCGCATAGCTCTTCTCCTCGGTGGCGGACACGTTACCTACCTCCCGGCTTGGGGCGAATCCGTTCGCCCGAACTACTCCTAGACTACGTTTTCGCCACCTTTTCTGCCACCAGGTCCCGCAGCCGGCGGGCGTTGGCCAGGGCGTAGCCTTCGGCATCGTTATTGAAGTAGGCGAAGACGTCCAGGCCGCGGGCCAGCCAGCCGGCAATGTCCTGCGCCCACGCCGACAGTTCCTCCTCCGTATAGCAGGAAGCGTAGAGTTTCCGGCTGCCGTGGAAGCGGACGTAGACGAAGTCGGCCGTGACCTCCTTGACCAGGGGCCAGCGCGGCCCGTCGGCCACGCACAGCCCGGCTCCGTAGCCGCGCAGGAGACGGTAGACCTCGGGGTTAAACCAGCTCGGGTGCCGGAATTCGAAGGCCTGGCGGACGCGGCCCGCCACCGGGTGGTTCCGGAGAAGGGCCAGAAAAGGCTCCAGCCGGGCCACCTCACCCTTTAGGCCCGGCGGCAGCTGCCAGAGCACCGCCGCCAGCTTGTCGCCCAGCTCCGAGGCCCGCTCGAAGAACTTCTCCGCGGCCTCCTCTGCCCCGGACAAACGCTTCAGATGGGTAACGGTGCGGCTGCCCTTGACGGCGAAGACGAACCCGGGCGGGGTAGAGCCTCGCCAGGCGGCGAAGGTCCTGGCCAGCGGCAGGCGGTAGAAGGTCACGTTGAGCTCAACGGAGTCGAACTCTCCGGCGTAGTAGGCCAGCCGGTCCCGGGAAGGCAGGTCCTGGGGGTAGAATCGCCCCCGCCAGTGAGAATAGTTGTATCCGCTGGTACCCAAGTAGAAGTGAGCCATGCCAGCACCCCGCATCCCTCTCCTTGCCATGCCGCCGGCAGTCTGGTTCTCATCCTGCATAAACCGGGCCTGGCTCAAGCGCTAATCTTCCACCCGGCTTAGCCGGAATACCACCGTATCCGTGGGATCCGGGCAGCACCACTCCGTGGGCTGGCCCTCCGCCGCCCAGGGGAAACTGCCGCCGTGCAGCAGCACCGCTACCGGAGCCAGCAGGGCTCCCAGGGCCCAGGGGCACATCGCGGGGGTACGGTCCACGGTAAACTCCAGGCGCTCGCCCGGCCGGTGCCCGGCCGAACATTTCCCGCATCCCCGGACCTCCAGCACTTCCGCCACTACCTTGACCATACCCTTTCCCTCCGAAATCAGAATTAAGGATAAAATATACTTCAACGCGACTCCGGCTTGTCCTTTTGCAGGAACGCCCCCTGATCAGTAGCGGGGGCGCAGGGAAAGGGTAGGGGCGAGCGCCCCCAAGGGGACGGGCCGCCGCCCCCGGCAGGCAAAAAGCCCCAGCCGCTCCACCCGGGCCGGCCGGTCTTCCTGCCAGCCCCCCAGTTCGGACAGGGCGGAGAGCACCCATTCCGGCCGCACGTAGCGCCGGCTGCCGGCGGAAAGAAAAAGCAGCAGGTAGGGCGCCTCCCTGCCCTGCCGCACCCTGAGCTCCAGCAGTCCCGGCCGGATGTCCCTTTTCTCCCCTCTTACCTCTACGAAAAGGTGCGGGCGAGAGCGCAGGTCCGCCGCTGCCGCGTTCGCCTCGGAAAACGAAGGCTCGGGCTTCCACCCGGGCCGTACCCGGTAGGCGGCGGCATCCACCAGGCCGGGAAGGTTCGCGTCCTTGGGCCACGGCCGCACCTGCTTCAGCACCAGCCCCTCCGGCAGTTCCCCGGCCACACGCGCGGCGATCTCGCCCGGCGCCAGGGGATCGGAAAGCTCCACCACTGCCAGTTCCGACCGGCCGGACATGCCCACCGGCAGGGGCAGCGCAAAAGAAAGATACGGCCGGGGATTGAACCCCTGCGAGAGCTTCAGCGGCAGCTCCGCCCGCCGCAGGGCCCGCTCCAGCGCCCGCAAAACCTCCAGGTGCGACACGAAGCGCGCCGGGCCCCGCTGGGCGTAGTTGATGAGGTACAGCATTTCCCGGCCTCCCTTCCCTAAGGTGCTTTCCCGAAGGCCGCGTCGGTCACGGGACGCCCGTCGGCCAGGCGGGGCCGCACCCCCAGGCGCGGGCAGACCCCGCAGCCGGGGCACTCCCGCCACCGGCAGTCCGGGGTGGGCAGCGCCTGCCTTGCCTTCTCCGCCTCCCGGAGCAGGAACTCGCGGGTCACGCCCAGGTCCAGGTGGTCCCAGGGCATTACCTCGTCGCGGTCGCGCCGGCGGTGGGCGTAGAAGGAGGGATCGAGTCCGGCTCCCCGGATGGCCTCTTCCCATCGGCTCCAGGAAAAGTGCTCCTCCCAGCCGTCGAACCTGGCCCCGGCCCGCCACGCGGCCGTTACCGCCGCCGCCAGGCGCCGGTCCCCGCGGGCCAGAACCGCCTCCAGCAGGCTCTGCTCCGGATCGTGCCAGCTGTACCTGATCCGCCGGTGGCGCAGGCGCCGCCCCAGGTAGGCCTGCTTTTCGCGCAGCGCCTCCTGGGTGTCCTGGGGCTCCCACTGAAAGGGAGTGTGGGGCTTGGGCACGAAGGAGGCAACGCTCACCGACACCTCCGGCCGGCCCGCGCCCGGCCTCTCCGCCTCGCCCAGCCGCAGCACCCGGTAGGTCAACTCTGCCAGCCCGTCCAGGTCTTCCTGCGTCTCCGTGGGCAAACCGATCATGAAGTAGAGCTTCACCCGGCGCCAGCCGGCGGCAAAGGCGGCGCGGCAGGCGGCAAGCAGGTCTTCCTCCGTGACCTGCTTGTTGATCACCGCCCGCAGCCGGTCGGTTCCCGCCTCGGGGGCGAAGGTGAGGCCGGTCTTGCGCACCCGCTCGATTTCCTCCGCCAGGCCCACGCTGAAGGCGTCCGCGCGCAGGGAGGGCAGGGAGATGCCGATCCCCCGGCGGCCGTAGGCCTCTACCAGGCCCCGCGCCAGGGCCTCTACGGCGGTGTAGTCGGCGGAACTCAGGGAAACCAGGCCCACTTCCTGGTGGCCGGTGGCACGCAGCAGCTCTTCGGCCTGCCGGCGCAGGGTGCCCAGAGAGCGCTCCCGCACCGGCCGGTACATAATCCCGGCCTGGCAGAAGCGGCAGCCGCGGGTGCAGCCGCGCATGATCTCCAGCATGGCCCGGTCGTGCACCACCTCCAGGAAGGGAACGATGGGCCGGCGCGGAAAGTAGGCGCGGTCCAGGTCGGCCACCACCCGGCGCCGGACTCTCTCCGGCACCCCCTCCTCCAGCGGCTCCACCGCCGCCACCCGGCCGTCGGCCAGGTAGCGCACGCGGTAGAAAGAGGGCACGTACACCCCTTCCAGACCGGCAAGGCGCTTCAGCAGCTCCCGGCGCGGGACTTTCCACCTGGGCGATCCGTCCTCCCCGGCCCGATCGGCCCGCCTGACCTCTTTCAGCAGGGCCAGGATCTCCGGCAGCACCTCCTCTCCCTCGCCCAGCACCAGAGCGTCGAAGAAGGGCGCCAGGGGCTCGGGATTCACGGCGCAGGGACCCCCGCCCACCACCAGGGGATGCTCCTCGCCCCGCTCGGAGGCCAGAAGAGGCAGGCCGGCCAGGTCCAGGAGGTTCAGGACGTTGCTGTAGGTCAGCTCGTACTGGAGGGTGAAACCTACAATATCGAAGTCGGTCAGGGGACGGTAGGATTCCAGGCTGAAAAGAGGAAGACCCCGCCGCCGCATTTCCGCCTCCATGTCCGGCGCCGGGGCAAATGCCCGTTCCAGCAGGCAGTCTTCGTGCTCGTTGACCAGGCCGTAGAGTATGGTCAGGCCCAGGTGCGACATCCCGATCTCGTAAAGATCGGGAAAAACGAAGGCCATCCGCACCGCCACCCGGTCCCAGCCCTTGCGCACGGCGTTGAACTCGGTGCCCAGGTAGCGGCCCGGCTTCTGTACCCGGGGCAATATATCTTCCCAGATCCGTTCCTTGTCCACGTTATTAGTATAGCAGCGCCGAAGCTTAGGATTAAAGGCTATGCGCCGGCAAGCCAGACCGCGCACCGCCGGGGTAGGAGGCCGAAACCCGGGTGCTGATGCCTCCCCGGGGCCGGAAATCGCCGGTTACGGTGAGGCTTTCCGGGCACAAGAGTTTTACCAGGTCGTCCTTGATGCGGTTGACCACGTGTTCCTGAAGGATCCCCACGCTGCGGAACGAGTTAAGATAGTACTTTAAGGATTTGAGCTCTACCAGCTTGTCACCGGGTATGTAGGTAATGGTGATGGTGCCGAAATCGGGCAGTCCCGACCAGGGACAGACGGAAGTAAACTCGGGAAAGACGTACTCCACCACCGTGCCGCTTCCCGGGTATTCGAAAGGTATGGCTTCCAGAACCGCGGCGTCGATGGCCTCGTAACCTGCCGCATCCCACCGCCGCTCGGAATACCGGTCCATAAGTCTACCTCCCGGCCCACTACTGTTCTACGCCTCATTCTACGATGGCGGGCCGTCCGGCGTCAAACGTTTCCCCGGCTCGGCCAAAAGAATGGGGCCCGGCCGAGCAGGAGGGCGGGGCCGTCATCATCTTGCGGGTTGTGCCCTTCAGGCTGAACTATTATAATTCGGTAAGGGCTACCCGGTCGGGCCCGGGCAAAGGAGGTATCGAGACCGGCGATTGCCGGCCTTTTCCTGCGGCTCCGGCAGGCTGAACGTATTGTCGAGGAGGGACCGTATCCGGTGTATCCGATTCTGAGCAAGAAACCCCTCGCCCCCTCCATAACCCTCATGGAGATCGAGGCTCCCGAAGTGGCGAGAAAGGCCCGGGCCGGGCAGTTCGTGATCCTGCGTCTTTCCGAGAACGGGGAGCGCATACCCCTGACCATAGCCGACTTTGACCGGCAGCGGGGCACGGTAACCATCATATTTCAGGAGGTGGGGTACACCACCGGGCAATTGGCCGCCTTCGAGCCCGGGGACGCCCTCCCGGATTTCGTCGGGCCCCTGGGCCTGCCTTCGGAGGTGGAGAACTACGGCCATGTGGTGTGCGTCGGCGGGGGCGTGGGGATCGCCCCCGTTTATCCCATTGCCCGAGCCCTGAAAGAGGCCGGGAACGAGGTTACGGCCATCGTCGGCGCCCGCAGCAAGGACCTGCTGATTCTGGAGGAAGAAATGCGGGGCGCGAGCGACCGGCTGCTGGTGGCCACCGACGACGGCAGCTACGGGCACAAGGGCTTCGTCACCGACCTGGTGAAGCAGGTCCTGGACGAGGGCAGGCCCGTGGCGCGGCTCTGGGCGGTAGGTCCCATGATCATGATGCGGAACGTGGCCGAGGTCACCCGCCCCTACGGGGTGAGAACCATCGTCAGCCTGAACCCCATCATGGTGGACGGGACGGGAATGTGCGGCGCCTGCCGGGTGGTGGTCGGAGGACGGGCCAGGTTCGCCTGCGTGGACGGCCCGGAATTCGACGGGCACGAAGTCGACTGGGATCTGGCCATGCGCCGGCTGGCCATGTACCGGGAAGAGGAGCAGCAGGCCCTGGCCTTTCACCGGAACGGAGGTGGCTGCGCGTGCCGCTGATTCGCGAGAAGACCCCCATGCCCTCCCAGGACCCCGGGGAGCGCATCAAGAACTTCAACGAGGTGGCGCTGGGCTACACCGAAGAACAGGCCCTGGCCGAGGCCGCCCGGTGCAACCTCTGCAAGAAGGCCAGCTGCAAGCTTGGCTGTCCGGTAGAGGTAGACATTCCCGAATTCATCAGCCTCATACGCCAGGGGGACTTTGCCGGCGCGATCAACAAGATCAAGGAAAAGAACAACCTGCCGGCGATCTGCGGCCGCGTGTGCCCCCAGGAGAATCAGTGCGAGAAGTACTGCAACGTGGGCAAGAAGGGCGACCCGGTGGCCATCGGCCGCCTGGAGCGCTTCGTGGCCGACTGGCAGCTGGCGCGCGGCGTTACCCCTCCCCCGGTGGCCGAGCCTACCGGCTTCAGGGTGGCGGTGGTGGGATCGGGTCCGGCGGGGCTCACCGCGGCAGCCGATCTGGCCCGGATGGGCCACGCGGTCACCGTGTTTGAGGCCCTGCACGTTCCGGGCGGGGTGCTCATGTACGGCATCCCGGAGTTCCGTCTGCCCAAGAGGGTGGTGCAGGCCGAGATCAACGTCATCCGGCAGATGGGGGTGGAAATCCGCACCAACTGCGTGGTGGGCAAGCTCTTCACCGTGGACGAGCTGCTCGGCGAATACGGCTTTGACGCCGTCTTCGTGGGCACGGGGGCGGGGCTTCCGCACTTCATGGGCATCCCCGGGGAGAACCTCCTGGGCGTGTATTCGGCCAACGAGTTCCTCACCCGCACCAACCTCATGAAGGCCTACCTCTTCCCCGAGTACCTCACTCCCATCAAGATCGGCCGCCGGGTGGCGGTGATCGGGGCGGGGAACGTGGCCATGGACGCCGCCCGCACCGCCCTGCGGCTGGGGGCGGAAGAATCGAGCATCGTCTACCGGCGCTCGGCGGCGGAGATGCCCGCCCGCAGGGAAGAGGTGGAGCACGCCCAGGAAGAGGGAGTGAAGTTCCACTTCCTGACCAGCCCCGTGGCCATACACGGTAACGATCAGGGCTGGGTTACCGCCATGACCTGCCTGCGTTACGAACTGGGCGAGCCGGACGCCTCGGGAAGACGCCGGCCGGTTCCGGTTCCGGGATCCGAATTCACTCTGGAGGTGGACACGGTGGTCATGGCCATCGGCCAGGGACCGCACCCCCTGGTGCCCCAGACCACCCCGGGCCTGGCGGTGAATTCCGGCCACGGCACCATCGTGGCCGACGAAGAAACCGGTGCCACTTCCAAGCCGGGTGTGTTCGCCGGCGGCGACATCGTCACCGGTGCGGCCACGGTAATCCTGGCCATGGGAGCGGGCAAGAAGGCGGCCCGGGCCATCGACGCCTATCTCCGGGAGAAGAAGGGACGGCCGGTCGCCTAGCCGACCGAACGGCCTTGCGCGCAGGGCTTGCGGCGGGCTCCCCTCTGCTGAGCATACCTCGATAGTTGCGCCCGACCCGGTGCCGGGTCGGGCGCAGAATTCCGCCTGCGGGCCGGGTCAGGCCGTCGGCTCGAGCCGCGGTTCTAGAGGTTCGCCCTGCCGCTCCAGGCCGAAGTGCAGCCAGCGCCCTACCGCGCTGCCTATCTCCTCCCCGGCGGCTACTTCCTGGCCGGCCGCCACCCGGACCTGGCCCAGCCGCTCGTAGACCGTTTCCAGTGCCCCCTCGTGGGCGATCCGCACCGTATAGGCGGTGGAAACCCCTACCGGAAGCACGTCCACGCTTTTCACCTTCCCGGCCAGGGCGGCCCGCACCGGGTCCCCGGGTCTTACCGCCAGGTCCACCCCGGGGTGGAACACCTTCTGGCCGTCCACCGCCGAGCCGGTCCAGCCGAAGCCCCGCAGCACCTCTCCCTCTACCGGCAGGCTCAGCGGGGGCACGCTTGCCTCAACGGCGGCGCCGGACTCGGCCGACCCTGTCCCCGGCTCCGCCTGGGCCGGGGCCAGGGCGGGTGCCTGCCCCGCCTCGGACTCCGCGCCGCCGCCCCGGTCTGAACCGCCCCCCAGCAGGTAGCCGTACCGGTCGAAGCTGTCCAGCCCCAGGTACTGGGCCAGGCGCGGCGTCCAGTCGGCCGCCGGAGAAGTGAGGTAATAGGAGGCCCTCTGCCGCCAGTCCTCCGGCAGCGGCAGCCGGCCCTGGAGGGCAAAGTAGACCACGGCGAAGAGCAGGGCCGCAGCCCACAGGCGCCAGGTCCGATAGCGCCGGGGCGGCGGGCCCGGGTAGACCCGGGGACGGCTCAAAGAGATGTAGTCCCGTACCTCCTGCCGCACGGCTTCCGGCTTGAGCTCCTCTTCCGCCACGTGTAACCCTCCTCAACTTGGACCCCGTCGCGATCCCGGCGGGCAGGGTCGGTTCCCCCAGCACATTCACGCCGCGCCGGGCACCGGGCTTGGCGAGGCCGAGCCCGGAGGCGGGCGCCAGGCCTCCGGACGGCCGAAGCCGCGGGGCCCAACGACGGCGCCTCCGCCGCGTGCCCGCCGGAGGAAAGGCCCGAGCCCCAGCCCGGTCGGCGGGGCGAAGTACGGCGGGGAACCGACCCTGCCCGGAAGCCGGAGAGCACACCTGGCGCCCAGTCCCGGCCCCCGGGCCTGTCCCGGTACATCATATGCCGGCGGAAGAAGGTTATTCCTCTCGATTGGAAACCCCGGCCTCGCCGAAGGTAGCCATCTCCCGCAGGATCTTTACCGCCGCCTCCACTACGGGCATGACCAGGGCGGCACCGGTGCCCTCGCCCAGGCGCATGTCCATGAAGAGCACGGGCTTAAGCCCCAAAAGCCCCAGCATTACCGCGTGACCGGGCTCGGCGGAAAGGTGGGAGGCTATCAGGTAGTCTCTCGCCCCCGGCGCCAGGCCCACGGCGATCAGGGCCGCGGCGGTGGAAATGAGCCCGTCCAGCAGCACCGCGCAGCGGGAGGCGGCCGCACCGATGGCCGCTCCGGCCAGTCCGGCAATCTCCAGCCCTCCCACCTTGCACAGCACGTCCCAGGCGTCGGCCGGATCCGGCCGGTTGACCTCTAAGGCCCGCTCGAGACAGGCGATCTTTTGCTTCAGACGCCCGTCGTCCACCCCGGTACCGCGGCCGGCCAGCTCTGCCACCGGCCGGCGGCCGTACACCGCGGCGATGGCCGTGCTGGCGGTGGTGTTGGCTATGCCCATCTCGCCCAGGGCGATCAGCCGCGCTCCCCGGCCCACCACTTCCTTCACCACCTCCAGGCCCACCGCCACCGCCCGCTCCGCCTCCTCCCGGGTCATGGCCGGGCCCCGGGTGAAGTTCCGGGTCCCGTAGGCCACCTTACGGCTGAGCACCCCCGGGATCGGCGGCAGGTCCCGGGCCACGCCCACGTCCACCACTACCAGCTCCGCGCCCACGTGGCGGCTGAGCACGCTCATGGCCGCCCCTCCGCGGGCGAAGTTGGCCACCATCTGGGCCGTAACCTCCTGGGGGAAGGCGCTCACCCCTTCCTCCGCCACACCGTGATCCGCGGCCATGAGGATCGCCGCCTTCCCGGGCACGTCCGGCAGGGGACTGCCGGTTATGGCGGCCAGGTGCGCGGCCAGGTCCTCCAGCCGGCCCAGGCTGCCCGGGGGCTTGGTAAGTTCGTCCAGCCGGGCCTGCGCGGCCAGGCGGGCCTTCTCGTCGAGTTTCGGAATAGCAGGTAGCTCCAGCATGACAAAACCCTCCCGAACGGATTAAGGTGAGAAAATAAAAGTCCCCAGTCGTGACTCTCGTCAGACTGGGGACTTTGCCATCGTCCCGGTCTGCCCCTGCGTGCCCCGTATTCACCCCCGGCAGTCCGGGTTCCCCCTCCGTACCGGTCGCTTCGCCGGCCGGAGAAGCTTTAGGTGCTCGGGAAAACCCGGACTGCCGGGGGAAACTAGTGCCGTCGCAGGTTCGCCTCCGGGCGGGCAGGTCTCCTGGCTTCCTTCCTCGCCCTCCTCCCCTTCCCCGGCCGGTAGCCGCTGAAGTGCCCCGGCCGAGTGGGTCTGCACGAGGGGGCTCCGGTTCACAGTGGCGGGACCGCGCAGGATTCGCACCTGCTTCCCTATTCTCCGGGTGCCGGGCCCGGCACCCGCCCGGTTCGGTTTTCGCCGGATAATACGCTTCGACGCCGGGGCGCCCTTTCCTGCCTGCGACCTAGAAAAGCAGGCGCCGCTGCCGCAGGTTGATGTTAACGATCAGGCCCAGCGCTAGCAGGTTGGTAATCATAGAACTGCCGCCGTAGCTGAAAAGCGGCAAGGGAATGCCGGTGATGGGCATGATGCCTATGGTCATGCCCACGTTGACCAGGATATGAAAGAGGAACATGGAAATAATCCCGGCAATAATCAGCCGGCCGAACCGGTTGTCGGTCTCGGCAGCGATGATAAGGGCGCGGTAAAGCAACAGGAAATAAAGCCCCAGCAGCAGGGCCGCGCCCAGAAAGCCGAACTCCTCCCCCACCACCGAAAAAATGAAGTCCGTATGGTGCTCGGGAAGGAAATTGAGCTGCACCTGCGAGCCGCGGCGGTAGCCCTGGCCGAAGAGCCCCCCCGCACCTATGGCCACCAGCGACTGGATGATGTGATAGCCCGCGCCTCTTCCGCCCTGCCCGTCGTTGTACGGATCAAGGAATACCACCAGGCGCATGATCTGATACTCCTCCAGGGGGAGGGGCAGGCCCAGGTAAAAGTGGGCAAGCAACAGCCCTGCTACCGCCGCCATCCCGCCCCCCACCAGATAGAGCAACAACCTGGGGGAGGCGCCGGCCATGAAAAGCATGCCCAGGCAGGTGGCCACCAGGACCAGGGAGGTGCCAAGATCCGGCTGGCGCAGGATCAGGAGCATCGGTGGGGCCACATAGCCGAATACCGGCAGCAAATCCCGGAAACGCGCCAGCCTGCCCTGGTAACGGCCGAGGAAGTGGGCCAGGGAAACTATCATCAGCAGCTTGGCGAATTCGGAAGGCTGGAAGACGAAAGGACCCGTGCCTATCCACCGCTGGGCACCGCGGGCTCCGCTTCCCACTGCCAATACCGCCGCCAGCATAACCAGGGTTAGAGCGTAGAGGTAGGGGCCGGCTTTCTCCAGCCGGCGGTAGTCGACGAGCACGGTCAGAACCGCCGCGGCGCTCCCCATCACTATCCACAGCAACTGGCGCCGGAAGTACAGCAGGGCGTCCTCGCCCACGTTGGCGGAGGCACTCCCCAGCACCACCAGGCTGCCGGAGAGTATGGCCAGGGCGGAAAACACGAAAGGCCAATCCAGATTGCGAAGCTGCTTGCGGCTGAGCACGGCCGGGCTTCCCCTCCTGAAAAGCATTATACCAGAAGCCCGGCCCGGCGGCAGGGTCAGCGGCCCGGAACTCTTTTCATGCGCACCACCGGTATGTTGGCCACCAGGGCCACCGCCTCGGGCGAGTTGCGAAGCTGGATCTCCAGTCGCCGCGCGTCCACGTCCATGTACTTGGAAACCGTCTGCACCAGGTCGCTCTTGAGGGCCTCCATGAAGGGGGAAGCCTCCGCCCGGTCCCGGGTCAGCACGGAATGCAGTCTCTCCTTGGCCACCTTCTTGCTCGGCTCGCCTCCCCGCCCCCATATGCGCTGCCACATACCCAGCATCCTAACCGGCTCCCTTCCCCACTTAGTTCAAGCCTACCAGCCGCTTCAGCCTCTGCATGAACCCGCCGTGATCGAATACCGGCATCAGCGGAACGTCCTCCCCCAAGAGGCGCCGGGATATGTTGCGGAAGGCCGTGCCCGCCCGGGAATTCTTGTCCCACACCGCCGGCTCCCCGCGGTTGGTGGACACCACGATGTGTTCGTCTTCGGGAATAATGCCCAGGAGGCGCACCGCCAGGATGTCCAGGATGTCGTCTATGTCCATCATGTCGCCGCGCCGGACCATGTCCGGCCGCAGACGATTGACGATGAGGTGAGGCTCCCTCAAGCCCCGGCTCTCCAAGAGCCCGATCACCCGGTCGGCGTCTCGCACGGCAGAAACCTCCGGCGTGGTGATTACCACCGCCTGGTCCGCCCCCACTACGGCGTTGACAAATCCCTGTTCTATGCCTGCCGGGCAGTCTATTAAGGCAAAATCGTAATCTTGCTTCAGTTTGCGGCAGAGCTCGAGCATCTGCTCCTCGCTGACCGAAGACTTGTCTTCGGTCTGGGCGGCCGGCAACAGATACAGGCCTTCCAGGTGCTTGTCCTTAACCAGGGCCTGGGGCAGGCGGCACCGGCCCTTTACCACGTCTACCAGGTTGTAGACTATTCGGTTTTCCAGCCCCATCACCACGTCCAGGTTACGGAGCCCGATGTCCGTATCCACCAGGACCACCTTGCGCCCGAGCTGGGCCAGGGCGGTCCCGATATTGGCCACGGCCGTAGTCTTGCCCACCCCGCCTTTTCCCGAGGTTATTACGATCACCGTTCCCAAGGGCAGTCCTCCTCTTACCAGGCCTTACCTTCCGCAAACCCGAAATAGGGTTCGATAACCACCAGTCCATCGCTGATCCGGGCAATTTCCGGCTCCTGCGGTTCCTGCCCTTCGTCCGGACTGCGGCTGATCAGGTGCGCGATCCGGAGCTGCGTGGGCTGAAGGCGAAAGGCCACCACCACGGCCCGCTCATCCCCCCAGGCGCCGGCATGGACCGTTCCCCGCAGGTTCCCCAGCACCATTACGTGTCCCCCGGCCCGGACCTCCGCCCCCGGATTCACGTCACCCAGGACGACCACGTGGCCCGGATAGTTAATGCTCTGTCCGGAACGGAGCGTGCGCTGCACCAGCAGGGTGCGTTCGGACATCAGCGAACCCGGTTCCGACCTGGTTCGGGACGGCTCGAGCTTCTTCCCCGCCGGCTCGAGGGGCATCTTGGGCATGACCGAACCTCCTGAGCCAAGAAATGCTATTTTCCTCTTCTACGCCCATGGCTCAATTCCTGCCACCCGGGACAAATCTTAGCAAGAAGCGGTCGCTCCGCCGGCCGAGCAGCCTTGCGCTTCGCCCTCCGGCGGGCTCACGGGGAGGGCGCCTGCTCGCCGGCCGGGCCGGTTGCCCGGTCCAGGCCGAAATAGGCCCGGAAGACCTCCCGGGCCACCTTGGCCGCCGAGCCCGCCCCGGACTCGCCGTACTCTACTATTACCGCCACCGCTATCTCCGGCCGGTCGAAGGGGGCAAAGCCCACGAACACGCCGTGAAAGTCCTTGTTGGGATCGTCCGTAGCCAGCCCGGTCTGGGCGGTGCCGGTCTTGCCTGCCACCTGGAGATGTGCCGGGAAATCGGCGAACAGCGAGGCCGCCGTCCCGCCGGGCTGGGCGACCCGGCGCATGCCCTCCCGCACGTGGGCCAGCACCTCCGGCTCCAGCTCCACCCGGTGGACCAGTTGCGGCCCGAACTCGGCCACCGTCCGGCCGTCGGCCGTGACCAGGCGCTGCACCAGGTAGGGCTGCCAGCGCTGACCGCCGTTGGCCAGGGTGGCCACGTAGTTGGCCATCTGCAGCATGGTGAAGGCGCTGGCGCCCTGCCCGATGGCCAGGTTGAAGGTGTCGAACGGCTGCCACTTGGTGTGGAAGTTGTAGTTGATGCGGAACTCGGCCTCCAGCAGCTTTTCATCCTGCTCCTTCTGGCGGAGCAGGCGCTTTTGCTCCTCCGGCCCGGCCCCAGCCAGGAGGTCCTGATACTTGCGCTCCAGGTCCTTCCGCTTCTGCGCGTAATCCCGCTCCAGGCCGGCCGCCCACGTCTCGCGTTTCCACTCCGGCGAGGGCAGCAGCCCTCCGGCCTCGGCGGTAACGTCGCGCGCTCCGGTCTTTTCTCCCAGGCCGAACTCCCGCCCCACCCGGACGATCTCCTGCACCCCGGCCAAGAAACCCGCGTGCTGGAAGTAGGTGTTGCAGGATACGGCAAAGGCGCGGTACAGGTTCACCTTCCCGTGGGTATCCCAGCACTTGATGTAGGGCGCCTGCCAGTAGCGGCCGCCGCAGGTGATGCTGAACTCCGGGGTGACCGCACCGGAGGCCAGCGCGGCCATGCCGGTTATCATCTTGAAGGTAGAACCCGGGGGGTAGGTTCCCTGCACCGCCCGGTTCAGAAAGGGCCTGAGCCGCGGGTCCTCGTAGTAGGCGCGCTCCTGGGCGCTGAGGCCGTCCACGAAATCGTTGGGGTTGAGGACCGGCCGGCTGGCCATGGCCAGGATGGCCCCGCTGCGCACGTCCAGTACCACCGCCGCCGCTCCGCCCGCCTTGGGGTTCTTCTCCCTGGCGGCGGCGATGAACCGGTCCAGGGACTGCTCCAGAACCTGCTGCAGCTTCAGGTCCAGGGTGGTGACCAGGTTGGTGCCTGGGGCCGGGGCAATTACGGGCTCGGGGTCGTCTACCGGCCGGTTGCGCGCGTCCACCGCCACCCGCTGCACGCCCTTCTGCCCCCGCAGGCCGTAATCCTGCTCTTCCACCGGGTAAGACTCGTACAGTCTTTCCAGGCCGATCTTGCCTATCAGATCGTTGAGACCGTACTTGCGGTCGGCGAACTGTTCCAGTTCCTCCCGGGTTATCCGGCCCACGTAGCCCAGGACGTGACCGGCCAGCGGCCCGTAGGGGTAGTAGCGTACCGGCTCGGTGCTGATGCTGACCCCGGGCAGATCGGCGCTGTTTTCCTCCAGCCGGGTCACCAGATCCATGGCCGCCGGTTCCCCCCAGGGCAGGCGCGCGATTTCCACGGGCTCGTAGCGCCGGGGCTGCTCGGCGATCATCTGCTTGATCGTTTCCGGGGTAATCTCCGGGTTGCCCAGCAGCGAGGCCAGACGCGAAGCCACCTGGTTCACGTCCTCCTCGGAAAGGCCGAAGGGGCTGAAGGAAACCACGAACACCGGCTGGCTGGTGGCCAGCACCTCACCGTTACGGTCCAGGATGTCGCCCCGCCGGGCGGGAATGGGTATCAGGCGGGTGGCGTTCGCTTCCGCCCGGGCCTGAAAAACGCTGCCCTGCAGGATCTGAAGATCGAACAGCCGCAGCACCAGGACGGAGAAAACCACCACCAACGCTACGAAAAAGGCCGTCAGCTTCTCGTCCAGCTTCCTCTCTTCCATCCTCAAGGCCTCCTCGGCCGATAAAGCCACCAGAAAAGGCACAGGCCTGCCAGGGTATTGATCAGAGCCTCCTGGAGCAGAAACACCGGGGGCCAGGGACTCCTTTGCCAGGTGACCAGAGCCTGCGCCAGGCCGCAGCCCGCACCTTCGGCCAGGGTGGCCGCAAAAACCGCCAGCGCCGGCAACAGGGGGTTCTCCTGGAAAAAGTGCCGGCGCACCGCCCCGGAGCCCATGCCCACCAGACCCTTGATCACCGCGTGAAGCCCGGGGTAGGTTCCGGCCAGAAGGTCCTGGGCCAGACCGCAGGCTGCTCCCACCACCCCTCCCGGCAGGGCGCCGCCGAAAAGACCCTCCAGCACCGCCCCCACCAGAAGCAGGTCTGCCGGCACCCCCACCCCCAGGAGTATCAGGCCGGCCAGACCGATCACCAGAACCCGCACCACCCGCACCCTACCGGCCTCCGTAACCGCGCACCACCACGACCTCTTCCAGGCGGGAAAAATCGACGAACGACTGCACCACGGCGCGCTGCATCAGCCCGCTGGGCTCGGTGCTGACCTCCAGGACGTAGCCGAGGCGCACCCCGGGGGGGAACCCCCCTCCCAGCCCGGAGGTTACCACCACCTGGTAGGGCTCTACCCGGGCGTCGTAGGGGAGGTGGAGCATCACCAGCCGGCCGCGGGGGTCACCCGTGCCCCGAACCACGCCCGGAAGCCGTGTTTCCTGAATCAACGCTCCCGCCGCCGCCTCACGGTCGACCAGGAGCAGCACCTGGGCGGTGGTGGGAGTAACCGCCAGCACCCTCCCTACCAGGCCCTGATAGTTCATCACCGCCATGTCCTTGGCCACCCCGTCCCGGCTGCCCCGGTCGATGGTTACGGTATGAAACCACCGGTCCGGGTGCCGGCCGATAACCCGGGCGGCCAGGAGATCGTATTCCGGCCACTCCTCCTTGAGCGCCAGCAGCCGCCGCAGGCGCTGGTTCTCCAGACGGTATTCCTCCAGGCGGGTATTCTCCGCTCTCAGGCGCCCGACCTCTTCCTTCAAGGCCTCGTTCTCGGCCTCCAGAGCCTCATAACGAAAAAGAGCCCCGCCCAGGGGCTCCAGACCGTCCCGTACCCAAAGCCAGCTCCGGCCGGCCAGGCCCACCAGTTCCCGGAGCCATACCTCCGGCCCGCTCAGGACCGGCCGCTCCAGCCCGGCGGTTCGGGCCAGGAAAAGTCCGGCGGCCACCAGCACCAGTATCAGCGCCGCCCGCGCCCGGGTCACCGCCGGCTCACCTTCTTAGCCCAGGTGCCGGGCCGGCAGCAGCACCCGCTTCAGCACCTCGATGTTCTCCAGAACCTTGCCCGTGCCCAGGGCCACCGCCCCCAGGGGCTCCTCGGCCTGGTTGACCGGCATCCCGGTCTCCTCGGCCACCAGCGCGTCCAGTCCCCAGAGCAGTGAGCCGCCGCCGGCCATCACTATCCCCCGATCCATAATGTCCGCGGCCAGCTCCGGCGGCGTCTTCTCCAGGCAGCTCTTGATGGCCTCCAGAATTGCCGAAACCGGCTCCGCCAGGGCCTCGCTGATCTCCTCGGCGCTCACCTCAATGGTCTTGGGGAGCCCGGTGACCAGGTCCCGGCCCCGCACCGCATACACCCGGCGGCGCCGCTCGCGACCCTGCTCGTCGTCACCGAAGTAGGCGGCCCCGATCTCGATCTTTATCTCCTCGGCCGTGCGCTCGCCCACCATGAGATTGTAAGCCCGCTTGATATACTGGACGATGGCCTCGTCCATTTCGTCGCCGCCCACCCGGATGGAACGGCTGGTCACGATCCCGCCCAGCGAGATCACCGCCACCTCGGTGGTGCCGCCGCCGATATCCACGATCATGCTGCCCATGGGCTCGTGCACCGGCAGACCCGCCCCGATGGCCGCGGCCATAGGCTCCTCGATCAGGTATACTTCCTTTGCCCCCGCCTGCAGGGCCGCCTCGCGCACCGCCCGCTCCTCGACCGCGGTCACGCCGGAGGGCACCCCTATTACCACCCGGGGCCGGACCAGCCGGCTTCCGCCCATGGCCTTGTTGATGAAGTAGCGCAGCATCACGTGCGTGGTATCGAAATCGGCTATGACCCCGTCCTTCATGGGCCGGATGGCCACAATGGTTCCCGGGGTACGGCCGATCATGCGCTTGGCCTCTTCTCCCACCGCCAGGATGGCGCCGGTTTCCCGCTGCAGGGCCACCACCGAGGGCTCATAGAGCACGATTCCCTTACCCCGAACGTACACCAGACTGTTGGCCGTTCCCAGATCGATCCCCACATCCCTGGCAAAGAGCATGAGTGCTCTCCTTCCCTGTGAAATGCCGCCCCCATTATAGTACAGCCCCCCGCGGGGAGCAAGGGAAACATTTGCCGAGCTTGGCCCCTTACGCCGGGAGTCCGGTTTCCCCCTGGTACCGGCCGCTTAGCCGACCGAACTAGGGCTCGGGCTTCGCGCTCCGGCGGGCTCCCGGCGGAGGCGCCGTCCGTGGCGCCCCGCCGC
>JANLFO010000033.1 GCA_024653205.1 Clostridia bacterium
CATGGACCGGGAGTACTACCGGGCCATGCAGTGGGATCTCGAAACCGCCAGGCCCAGCAAGCAGAGACTGATCGAGCTGGGCCTGGAGGATGTGGCCCGGGACCTTTGGCCGTAGGCGGCACCTCCCCGGCATGCCAGAAGTGCCCTTGGCCTTACAGGCAGAAAAGTAGGAATAAGGAAACGGAGGGAGAGAACAATGGCGCATCTCGTTTCTAGAACCTCACCGATCCTTTTCGGCGTGGGAGCGAGCCGGGAGACCGGGGCCAAGGTAAAGGAACTGGGCTGCCGGCGCGTCATGCTGGTAACCGATCAGGTGCTCCGGAAGACCGGGGTGGCGGACGCGGTGGCCAGGAGCCTGGAGGCCGCAGGCATAGGCTTGGTGGTCTTCGACCAGGTCCCGTCCGACCCCCCCGACCACGTCATAGAGGAAGCGGCGTCCCTGGCCCGCAAGGAAGGGGCGGACGGCGTGGTCGGCGTGGGCGGAGGCAGCGTGATGGACACCGCCAAGACGGTCAATATATTGCTCACCAATCCGCCTCCGATCTCCAAGTACTTTGGGCCCAACGCGGTGCCGAACCCCGTTAAGCCCCTTGTATTGTTGCCCACCACCTCCGGAACCGGCAGCGAAGTCACGGCCATCGCGGTGGTGACCGACACCCAGAACCACCGCAAGATCGGGGTAATAGGGCCCGCCTGCTGCGCCAGCCTGGCGATAGTGGATCCGGAGTTGGCCAGCGGGATGCCGCCCTCGGTCACGGCGGCCACCGGAATGGACGCCTTCTCCCACGCCGCCGAGGCCCTCACCTCAGCGCTCGCCAATCCCATATCCGACGTGCTGGCCGAGAGGGCGATAATGCTTATCTCCCGCTACCTGCCGGCGGCGGTGGCGAACGGCGCCGACATGGAGGCGCGGACCAACATGAGCCTCGCGGCCACGCTGGCCGGAATCGCCTTCAACGACGCCATCACCCACCTGGGGCACGCAATTGCCCACTCCCTGGGGGCGCGCTACCATATCGCCCACGGCGTGGGTTGCGCGCTGGCGCTGCCGACGGTGATGGAGTTCGCCGCCGAGGCCGTGCCGGACAAGGTAAGGCTGGTCGGCCGGGCGATGGGACTGGAGCCTGCCGAGAGCCTCTCCCCGGGCGAGGTGGGGGCTGCGGTGGCAAACGCCATCCGGTCCCTATGCCGGGCGATAGGCATCCCCACCTTTGGGGCGATCGGCCTTAATGAGGCAGCAGTCCTGGAGGTAGTCCCGATGGTGCTCACGGATGGCCCGGCCCGTTTTGTGCCCAAACCGATCGACGCGGAGATAGTGAGCGCGGCTCTGAGGAGGGCCTATCAGAACTACGCCTAGGAGCCGGGGCTGACGACTGCGCGGACTGCTGCTCCTTAGCAAACTGCTCTGCATTTGGCCCCCGATCACCGGTCGGGGGCCTTTTATTGACATACGCCCGTAACCTGGGATATCATATTCGCGGAATCGGCGGCTGCCGGAAGGGTAAGGCGGCCGAAAGGAGAACACCTTAAGATAAGGGGTGAACCGGCCTTGGCAAAGGTGGCCATTGCCAGCGAGGGAGAGTGGGTAAGCGAGCATTTCGGGCACTGCCCGGAATACACGATTTTCGATCTGGAAGGTAATGCGATCGGCCGGAAAACGGTTGTTCCCAATCCCGGGCACCAGCCGGGTTTCCTCCCCCAGTACCTGGGCCGCTTCGGGGTGACGCACGTGATCGCCGGCGGCATGGGGCCGCGGGCCCAGCAGCTCTTCCTGGAGCAGGGCATTCGGCCCATACTGGGGGTCAGCGGGAAGGTGGAGGACGTCATTCAGGCCTTCGCCGCCGGGGTTCTGCAGCCGGGCGAGAGCACCTGCCACCAGCCCGAGGGGCACGAGTGCGGCCATCACGGCGGCGGGCGGTGCTCGGAGCACGGCCACTAGCGAAGGCCCGATCTCCCGGCGGCGCCCATAAGCTGCGCCCGCCTGCGCGGGGGCCAACCGCGAAGGCGCCGTACGGGCCCGGGTTAGATTACCGTAGCAAGGGAGGCGGAATAGGCGTGGAAGAAACCGGCAACCAGAAGGCGGAGCAGTCGCAGCCGAGCGGGCAGCGGGAGAAGACCCTGCCCAAGTTCGGGCGGGTGAAGCGGGTGCTGGCGGTGATGAGCGGCAAGGGGGGAGTGGGGAAGTCCACGGTCAGCGCCCTCCTGGCCGCAGCCCTGGCCCGGAGCGGCCGGCAGGTGGGCGTGCTGGACGCGGACATCACCGGTCCCAGCATACCCCGCATGTTCGGCCTTAACGGCGGGGTCGTGGGGGCGCCCACCGGCGGGATCATGCCCCCCGCCGACAAGCTGGGCATCAAGGTCATGTCCCTCAACTTGTTGCTGCCCCACGAGGACGATCCGGTAATCTGGCGGGGCCCCCTGATCGCCGGTACGGTCAAACAGTTCTGGGAGGAAGTGGTCTGGGGACAGCTGGACGTGCTGGTGGTAGACCTGCCGCCCGGCACCGGTGACGTGCCCCTCACGGTAATGCAGGTTTTTCCCTTGAGCGGGATCGTGGCGGTCTCCTCGCCCCAGGACCTGGCCCTGATGGTGGTGCGCAAGGCCGTCAACATGGCCCGGGTGCTGGAGGTGCCGCTGCTGGCCCTGATCGAGAACATGAGCTACGCGGTGTGCCCCCACTGCGGGCAGGAGCTCCACCTCTTCGGGCCCAGCCGGGCGCAGGAGGTGGCGGCTGCCCTGGGCATTCCTCTCTCCGCCACCTTGCCCCTCGATCCGGAGCTTTCCCGCTACTGCGATACCGGCCGGGTGACCGAGTACCGCGCGCCAGCGGTGGAGAAGCTGGCCGCCGAGCTCATGGCCCTTCCGGCCATGAAGGAAGAAGCCACGTCCTAGATCGCGTTTGCCGGGTCATTCCCGGCATTTGTCTGCCCCGGGCTCGTGCGGAGGCGGCCCTGGGCGCGGCGTAGGAAGCGGGAGAGGAGACGGGCGAGCACAGATGAACGGGGAAGCTACCGGCGCAAAGGCGGGTATCCGGCGTGTCGTCCCGGGCTGGGGCGAGCTGGACCTGCGCTATCTGGTCTGCGACCTCAACGGTACTCTGGCCGTAGACGGCCGGGTGCGGGTTCCCGTGAGGCGCAGGCTGGAAAGGCTGGCGGCCCGGTTAGAAGTCTACGTTCTCACCGCCAACACCTTCGGTACTGCCGCGGCCTTGGGCGACCTCCCCGTGCGGCTGCGGGTGCTTCACGGCAGCGACACCGCTCAGGATAAACTCGTGGCGGTGAAGGAGCTGGGCGCCCGCCACGTGGCGGCCGTCGGCAACGGGCGTAACGACCGGCTGATGCTGGCGGAGGCGGCGCTGGGTATTGTCGTGCTCACGGCGGAGGGCGCGAGCCCTCTGGCGCTGGCCGCCGCCGACGTGGTAGTTCCCTCGATCGAGGATGCACTGGACCTCTTACTGCTCCCCGGTCGCCTGGAGGCAACGCTGCGAGGTTAGGCCCCTCCTTTGAGGCCTGCGGGCACCAGTACACCGTCCTGTCGTGGTTCGGTTCGGAGGGCTGCCGCTGCGGGGGTGATTGAAGTGGGTGTTTTGCAGGACATACTCGCCGCCGTGCAAGGAGACGCGCCGGTTCGGGAAGTGCGGATCGGCCCTTTCTGGACCGGGGTTTGGAGCCGGGGCTGCGGCCTGGCTTCCACCCAGTTCGCGCACGAGCATTCCTCCGGGCCTCCGGTGCGGGAGGCCGGCAGTCTTACCACCCTGACGGCCCGCCAGCTGTGCAGCTGCGCGGCCGGGGCGAGCCTCCTGGAGCGCTGCGTGGCCCTGGCGGCGCTTAACTCGCTCCTGGAGGTAGACCTGGGGGGCTGCCGGGAGGTAAATGCGGCGGATCTCCTGCTGGAACGGGGCTGGGGAAAGAGGGTGTGCGTGGTGGGGCATTTCCCCTTTATACCCCGCTTGCGGGAGGTGGCGGCCGAGCTCTGGGTGCTGGAGCGGCACCCCCGGGAGGGCGATCTTCCTGCCGAGGAAGCCGGGCGGGTGATACCCGAGGCCGAGTTGGTGGCCATCACCGGCACCGCCCTCCTCAACCAGACCATGGACGACCTCCTCGGACTCTGCTCCCCCCGGGCGTTCGTGATGGTGGTAGGGCCTACCACGCCTCTCTCCCCGGTGTGGTTCGACTACGGAGTGCAGGTAGTTTCGGGGACGGTGGTTACCGACCCGCCGGTAGTGCTGCGGCTGATCTCCGAGGGAGTTGTGTTCAACCAGATCCGTGGCCGAGGGGTCAAGCTGGTTACCTTGATGAAGGATTAGCAGCCGAGAAGAGATCGGCAGGCGCGGAAGGATTTGTCGCTCTAACGGCGAATAAGAGCAACGGCGCGTGCGCCAGGAAAAGTCAATCCTTAGGGTCCAGGCCCACCCGGGCAGAAGCCGGGGAAGCCGGTGAGAATCCGGCGCGGTCCCGCCACTGTGAGGGGGAGGGGCTTTACATCAGGCCACTGGGGAAACCCGGGAAGGCGTAGAGCACCCGAAGAACCCGAGCCAGGAGACCTGCCTGCCCGCGGAAGCGTTGGCTCCCACGCGGATGGGAGGGGCGTTCTTTCTTCCCCGACCGTGTGGTCGGGTTTGTTTTTTGGCAGCCTTCCGTTCAGGTGCCCCGGAGGGGGCACAGGCTCCGGGGCCGGGAAGGGTGGTGGGCGGTGGCCTTCGAGGCCGGCCTGCGGGCGGCGCTTCTCCACGCCGTGCTGGTCCGCGGGGACAAGGAACGCAACCTGGAGAACCTGCTGAGCCTGGCCGAGGCGGCGGCCCGGCGGGGCGCCCGCCTGATCGTTACCCCGGAGCTGGCGCTGTCCGGCTACAGCCTCTTCGCCCGGGCGGAAATGGAGCCCCTGGCGGAAACCGTTCCCGGCCCGGCCACCGAGCGCTTCTGCGAACTGGCCCGGGGCTACGGGGCCTACGTGGTGCTGGGCCTGGCGGAATGCGACGCCGCCTCGGGCCTGCTCTACAACTCGGCGGTCGTGATCGGCCCGGAGGGACGCATCCTGGGCAAGGCGCGCAAGCTGGCGCCGGCCTACCGGGAGAACCTGTGGTCGGTTCGGGGCAACCTGCCCGTGCTGGTGACGGATACTGCCTACGGCCGTATAGGGGTGCTGATCTGTGCCGATACCTTCTGGTACCAGCCGGCCCGGCTGGCGGCCCTCAGAGGGGCGCGCCTGCTGGTGGTGCCGGCCAACTGGCCCTCGCACTCCCACCCGCCGGAGCCTTTCTGGCGGGCGCGGGCCCTGGAGAACGGCTGCTACCTCCTGGCCTGCAACCGCAGCGGGGTGGACGGCGGCCTGGACTGCCGGTGGGCCCGTTCGTACCTCATCGGTCCGGACGGATCGGCGCTGGACGAGTTTGCGGCCCCGGAAGGCGGAATTCTTTACGTCACCGTACCCCTGGCCGCGGGCAAGATAAAATCGGCCCCGGCCGAAGAGCGCCTGGCCCGGCGCCGGCCCCGGTTCTACCGGGACGCCGCCCTTGACCCTTACTACGGCCTCGACCCCGGAGCCCTGCTGGGGCTCCCCGAGGCCCGGCCCCTGGCGGTGGCGGCGGTCCAGTTCCGGCCCCACCCGGGCGATTCCTCGGCCGCCCGACTGGAGATGGCCCGAAGTGTGGACCGGGCGGCTCAGGAGGCGTCAAGGAAGGGCCTTGAGCTCGACCTGGTGGTCTTCCCGGAACTGGCCCCTACCGGTCCTCCGGCCTCCCGCGATGAGGCCGCGATTCTGGCCGAGCCGGTTCCCGGGCCCGGCACCGAACTCCTGGGTGCCAGGGCGAGAGAGCACAACCTGTGGGTGGTGTGGGGCGTGGCCGAGCGCTCTCCGGAAGGGCTCTTCAGCACCGTGGTGGCCCAGGGCCCTGCCGGCGAGCGGGTGACGTACCGGAAGCTCCACCTTTCTGTGGCAGATCTCTCCTGGGCGAGCCCGGGAGGGGAAGAGTTCCCGGTGCTGGACCTGCCCGGAGCGCGGCTGGGCCTGCTGGCCGGCACCGACCTGTGGTTTCCGGAGAGCACCGAGAGCCTGGCCAAGCGGGGGGTGGACTTGGTGGCGGTTCCCGCCTTCTGGACGGAGGAAGAAACCCGGTTCCTGTGGGAGGCCCGGGCGGTGGAGCACCAGGTGCACCTGGTGGTGGCCAACCAGTGGGGCGGTGAGGCCGGATCCGGGCCGGCGGGCAGAAGCCTGATCCTGGCCTACCACCTGTATCCGGAGCGGCGGCAGAAGTACGAGGCGCCGGCCGCGGGGAGGGCGCTGGAACTGGCGGTGCTCGATCCGCAGGCGACGAGGGCCAAACGCTTCCTGCCGGGCGTGGACTACGCGGAGCTCCTGTCTCTGCGCGAGGCCGGCCCGGGTCCGGTTGAGGCTTAGATAGAGGGAGGATGTGCCCCCATGCGGACGGCAAAGACGAAGGGCGCGTCGCCGGCCGGCAGGTTCCGGAGCGGTTGGCAGCGCCTGTTGATAATGTTCCTCGGTGCCCTGCTGCTCCTGTCGGCGGGGTGCGCCGGCAAGGAGAAACCCTCCGGCGCGGCGGCGGTACCGCTGGAGTACGCCACCGGGTTCAGGATAGAGCAGCTGGAGGGAGGGAGCTACCTGGTAACGGACGGCGAGGGGCGCCGGCTCCTGCTTCTTCCCCGGGGCCGGCAGGCGCCGGCACAGTACGCCGGCCTTACCCGGGTAGAAACCCCGGTGCGCCGGGTGGTGGTCAATTCCACCCACGAGGCGGCCCTGCTGCGGGCTCTGGGCGAGCTGGGGAGCATAGTAGGGGTAACCGAGAAAGAGGAGCGGTGGCACATCGCCGAGATCAAGGAGGGCATGAAGCAGGGCCGCATCCGGCTGGTGGGCAGCGGCATGGCTCCCCTGGACTACGAGGCGGTGATGGCCCTCAAGCCCGACCTGGTATTCACCTACACCGGCTTCCCCGATACCGTGCAGGTAGTAAGGAAGCTGGAGGAGTTGAACCTCCCGGTGGCGGTGGAGAACAGCCACCTGGAAACCGACCCCCTGGGCCAGCTGGAGTGGCTGAAGTTCATGGCCGTGTTCTACGGCAAGCTGGACGCTGCCGACCGCTACTTCCGGGAGGCGGTGAAGCAGGCGCAGGACGTGAAGGCCACGGTAGAGCGGGCCGGCAGCAGGCCCAGGGTGCTCTGGGGCATCATCTTCGAGGGCAAGTGTTACATCCCCGCCGGGGAATCCTACGCGGCCAACATGATTTCCCTGGCCGGGGGCGAGTACCTGTTCCGGGACGTGAAGGGCACGGGAACCACCACCGTCTCCCTGGAGGAGTTCTACGCCCGGGGCCGGCAGGCCGACGTTTTCGTGCTATCCTCTCTCCCGGAAGGCAGGGTATCAATTGCCGGACTGGTGAAGCAGGAGCCCCGGCTGGCGGACCTCCCGGCGGTGCGGGAGGGCAGGGTATGGTGCTTCCAGCCCTGGTACTACCAGTCCTTCGACCGGATCGTGGAGATAATCACCGATCTGGCGGTCATGTTTCATCCGGAGCTTTTCCCGGGAGCAGAGCCCAGGCACTACCTGCGGCTCCCGGCCGGGGACCGGTAACGGGGTGGGCGCGGTGGCAGGTCCGGCCCGGGCGCAGGCGACGCGGCACTGGTTTATCCTGGCTTTTGCCGGCCTGCTGGTGTTCTGCCTGGTCCTGAATCTGGGCCTGGGCTCGGTAAAGATGTCCTGGTCCGAGCTGCTGGCGGCCCTGGCCTCCCGGGGAGAGGTCGGGGGAGAAGTGCTGTGGGAGATCCGCCTGCCCCGGGCCCTGTCCGCGGTCTTCGGGGGCGGTGCCCTGGCCGCCAGCGGCCTGCTGTTGCAGGTTCTCTTTCACAACCCCATCGTGGACCCGTTCGTACTGGGGATCTCCTCCGGGGCCAGCCTGGCGGTGGCGGTGGTGCTGCTGGCCGGGCTTTTCTGGGGTGGAAGCGTTGTTCCGCCGCTTCTGCTGCACTCGGCCGCCTTCCTGGGGGCTACGGCGGTTCTGGGCGTGGTCGTGGCCCTGGCCGGGAAGGTGCGGAGCACGGTCACGCTGCTTCTGATCGGCCTCATGCTCGCCTATCTGGGCAACGCCGGCAGCGACCTGCTGCTGGCCGTGGCCGAAAAGGAGAGGGTTCACGCCTTCGTGTTGTGGACCCTGGGGAGCTTCTCCGGCGCCCGGTGGGAAGAGGTTGGGGTGCTGGTGCCCGCCACAACGGTCCTGCTGGGGTTGTCGTACCTGCTGTGCAAGCCGCTCAACGCCCTGCTGCTGGGCGAGGACTACGCGCAGAGCATGGGGGTAAACCTCAAGGCGCTGCGGGTGCTGCTGGTGTTCCTTTCCAGCGGTCTGGCCGCCCTGGTTACCTCCTTTGCCGGCCCGGTGGCCTTTGTCGGCCTGGTGGCCCCGCACCTCGCCCGCCTGCTCCTGGCCACCTCGGACAGCCGCTACCTTCTTCCCGGCGCGGTGCTGGCGGGAGGGGCCATCACCGGCGCCTGCGACCTGGTGGCCCGGGTGGCGCTGGCGCCGGTAGAGCTCCCCTTAAGTGCGGTCACCGCCCTTTTCGGCGCGCCGGTGGTCATCAGCCTGCTCTTGCGGAGGGGGACGGTAATATGAGTGCGGTACTGAGGGCGCACGAACTCGCCACCGGCTACGGCGGCCGGGCGGTGGTAAGGGAGGTGGAGATGGCGGCCCGGGCAGGGCAGCTGGTGGGCGTGCTGGGGCCCAACGGCGCGGGCAAGTCCACGCTCCTGCGCTGCCTGGCCGGGCTCCTGGCCCCGCTCAAGGGTACGGTGTACATCGGGCAGCAGGCGCTTTCCGAGCTTGACGCCCGGTCCCTGGCCCGGAGCCTGGCGGTGGTGCTCACCGAGCGGCCCTCGGTTGACCTCCTGACCGGGTTTGAGGTGGTGGGTATGGGCCGCTACCCCTACACCGGCCTCCTGGGTGGTCTGGCCCGGAAGGACGTCGAGAAGGTGGGCGCCGCGCTGCGCCTGGTGGGAGCCGAGGAACTGGCCCAGAGGTACTTCGCCGAGATGAGCGACGGAGAGAAACAGAAGGTGCTTCTGGCCCGCGCCCTGGCCCAGGAGCCGGAGGTAATCCTTCTGGATGAGCCCACCTCCCACCTGGACGTAAAGCACCGGCTGGAGGTCATGGGCATCCTGCGCGGCCTCTGCCAGAGCCGGGGTATCTGCGTGATCGTCTCCCTGCACGAGGTTGACCTGGCCTACAAGTACGCCGACGCGGTGTTCCTGATGAAGGAGGGCAGGATCGTGGGGTGGGGCCCGCCGGAAGAGGCGCTCACCGAGGAGACCGTGGCCGCGCTCTACGGCATGGAATCCGCCACCTTCGACCGCTGGCTGGCCACGGTAGAGGTGAGAAACCGTCCCCGGGGCGAGGTCTTCGTGATCGCCGGGGCCGGCAGCGGCACCCCCGTATACCGCCGCCTGCACAAGCACCACCTTGGCATCGCCACCGGCGTGATCCACGAGCACGACATCGACTACCACGTGGGCCGGGCCCTGGGCGCAGCGGTGTTCTCCGAACGCGCCTTTGAAGAGATCGGCGCGGAGAGCCTGGAGGCTGCCCTTTCCCGGGCGCGGCAGGCCGGGGCGGTGGTGGAGGCCGCCTTTCCCGTGGGGGGCGCCAACCGGCGCAACCTGGAGCTGGCGGCCAGGCTGGCAGGGGAGGGGAAGAAGGTATTCTGCCTGCGTCCCCGGGAGGAGGCAGAACGCCTTTACGGTACCGGGGTGGCGTCGCGCCTGGTTTTCTGCCCTCCCGGAGAGGTTCTCGCCGCGGTGTGGCAGGAACTGGATTTTGGTGGAAACGGCTTTTCCGGCGCTGCGGGGAGGGATCAGGCCGGGGAGTAGCGAATAGAGATCAACGGGCCTGGGGTGGGAGACGGCGGTTTCACCGGCGGACACAGAACCGGCCAGGCAGCCAACCTGAAGGAGGAGAAGCGGAATGGCGCGCGGAACCACTTACGTTCAATTGACCCGCCCCCAGTTTCTGCTGCTCACGCCCGCCTGCGTAATAGTAGGGGTGGCTACCGCCCTGGAACGGGTGGGACCGGCGGGCCTGAACCCCTGGCACCTGCTGCTGGTTCTGGTGGGCGCAGTGGCCGCCCACGCGGCGGTCAACGTGCTCAACGACTACTATGATTATCTGAGCGGCCTGGATTATCGCACCCGGCGCACCCCGTTTAGCGGCGGCACCGGCCTCCTGCCGGAGGGCAGGATTGCTCCCCGGCCGGCGCTCCTCTTCGGGCTGATTACCCTGGCCGTAACCGTTGCTGTAGGGGTCTTCTTCCTGATAGAGCGGGGAGCGGGACTCCTGGGGGTGGGCGTTCCGGGAGTGCTCCTGGTGGTCTTCTACACCCAGCTCATAACCCGCAATCCCTGGCTGTGCCTGCTGGCGCCCGGGTTGGGATTCGGGCCCTGCATGGTTCTGGGAACCCACTTCGCCCTTGCCGGCAGCTACGACTGGAGGGCCGTGGCCGCCTCGGTGGTGCCCGGCCTCCTGGTGAGCAACCTGCTGCTCATAAATCAGTTTCCCGACGTTGAAGCCGACCGCACGGTGGGCCGGTATCATTTTCCCATCCGGCTGGGCCGCCGGCGGTGCGCCTGCCTGTACACCGGCCTGGCGCTGGGGACCTACGTCTGGATCGCCCTGGGCGTTTCCTGCCATCTCTTTCCCCCGGGCGCCCTCCTGGGCCTGGTTCCCCTGCCGCTGGCCTGGGCGGTTTCGCGCGGGGTGAGGCGCCACGCCGACGACCTGCCCCACCTGATTCCCCTTCTGAGCCAGAACGTGGTCTACACCCTGGTTACTCCGGTACTGCTAGCCGCCGGCTTCCTGGCGGCATGAGCGCGGTTACCAGCCCCGGGAGTACTCGCCGGCGCAGGGGATGCAGGCGAACCTGCCTTGGCGCACCCGGGCCCGGTGCTCGGAGACCGTCTCGCCGCAGAAGGCGCAGGTGACGGAGCCGAAGATGCGCGCCCGCTCGGGCGGTTGGGCGTTCACCCAGCGCCGCTCCAGGATTTCCTCCTCCGGCGCTTCCAGGATCCGGCGCATGGTTTCCTCTTGGGCCCGGGAGAATTCTTCCTGCTCTTCGGGCGTGGCGGTGCCGGAGAACACCCGGCTGCGCAACTCGGCGTGGCGGGGGTCGCGGCGCCAGGTCTGGCCGCGCACGGCGATGCGCAGGGCCCGGCCGCTGCCCCGGAGGTAGAAGGTGTAGACCTGCTTGCCGTGGTCCCGGAAGATGAGGTTGCCCTTGCCCAGGGTGCAGCCGGTGAGGAACTGGACGGCGTCCACCCCGCAGGCGTCGTTCTCCACCACCGCCACCAGCTCTTCGTCCGGGGCCCGGGACTGGCCCAGTTCCCGCAGGGCGGCCCTGGCCACCCGGTAGCCTATGGCCAGGCCCGGGCAGGAGTGGCCGTGAAAGGCCACCGTGGCCTCCCAGTCGGCGTCGGTTCCGCCGGTTACCTTTTCGATCACCTGTATCTCCTCCCTTCGCTCACTGGGCCCGTATTTCTCGGGCGATACCGACAGCACGGGGCAATCCGTGCCGGCAGCTTCGGTCGGAACTGGGCGGATGCGGGTCTTCCCGTTCGTACTGTCACCTTCGCCGGCCGAACCAGGGCTCGGGCCTCGCGCTCCGGCGGACTCCCGGCGGAGGCGCCGTCCGTGGCGCCCCGCCGCTTCGGCCGTCCATGGCCTACGGCCCGCCTCCGCGTTCGCCCTCGCCGGGTTCGGCTCCCGGCGAGGTGCCAATGTACTCAGGGAAGACCCGGATCCGCCCCGAAGGCCGTTGAAAAATTTGCGTTTCAGCCTGCGGCGGCCAGGAGTTGCCGCGTGGCCTCGGTAGCGGGCGCGGTCAACAGTCTTTCCGGCGGGCCCTCCTCCACGATGCGGCCCCCGGCCATCACCGCCAGCCGGTCGGCCAGGTAGGCGGCCGCGGCCGGGTCGTGCGCCGTGAGCAGCACCGCCGTGCCCCGGTCCGCCACCCGGCGCAGCAGGTTCAGGATGTCCACCCCCACCGAGGCGTCCAGCATGGAGGTGGGCTCGTCGGCCAGCAGGAGCTGCGGGCGGGTCACCAGGGCCCGGGCCAGGGCCACCCGCTGCCTCTGCCCGCCGGAAAGCTCGTGCGGGTGCCGGCCCAGGTATTCCTCCACCGGCGCCAGGCCCACCGCCTCTAGGGCCGCCGCGGCCTCTTCCCGGGCGCGGCCCGCGGGTATCCGGCGAAGGATCAGCGGCTCGGCCACCAGGTCTCTCACGTGGAAGTGGGGGGAAAGGGCGGCGTAGGGGTCCTGGAAAACCAGGCTCATTTCCTCACGTCCGCTCCGGGTCTCCCGCAGGGGAAGGGGCCGGCCGTCAAAGAAGGCGCGGCCGGAGTCCGCCGCCAGGAGCCCCGCCACGATCATCAGGAGCGTGGTCTTTCCCGCCCCCGAGGCTCCCACCAGGGCCACCACCTCGCCCCGCCCCACGGACAGATCCGCTCCCCGCAGCACCGGCACCCGCTGCCGGCCGGAGACGAAGCTTCTGGTTATGCCCTCCAGCACCAGCAGCATCTACACGAAGCACCTCACTTGCCCCTCGCCGGCGGGCACCAGGGGCGGAGCCTGGCGCCGGCACTGCTCCCGCACCCGGGAGCAGCGGGGGGCAAAGCTGCAGCCCCGGGGCGGGGAGGAAAGGGGCCGGCCGTAGCCGGGTATGCCGGAGCGGCTCAATCGGGCGTCTCCCGGGCGCGGCCGGGCGGCGAGCAGCCCCCGCGTGTAGGGGTGCCGGGCGCGCTCCAGAGCCGCGGCCGGAAGCTCTTCCACCACCTGGCCGGCGTAGAGCACCACCACCCGGCGGGCCAGGGCCTCCACCAGGCCGAGATCGTGAGTGAAGATCAGCACCGCCGTCCGCTGGTGGGTGTTGAGGCTACGGAGCAGGTCCGCCACCCGCTTCTGGGTCAGCACGTCCAGGGCGGAGGTGGGTTCGTCCAGGATGAGGAGCCGCGGCCGGTTCAGCAGCGCCGCCGCCAGCGCCACCCGCTGTCTCTGGCCCCCGGACAACTGGTGCGGGTAGCGGGTCAGGACCGTGTCCGCCAGGTCCAGGCCTTCCAGCCAGGGCCGAACCGCGCCGGCCAGGTCCCGGCTGCCGTTGGCCGCCCACACCTCCGCCAGGCTGGCGGCCACGGTCTGCGTGGGGTGCAGGGTGTGGGCCGCGTTCTGCGGCACGAAGCCCAGTTCCCGGAAATAGAGCTTCCGCTTTTCCTCCTCGGAAAGCCGCAGCATGTCGTGCCCGGCGAAGCTCACCCCGCCCTGCACCACGTCCTGCCCGGGCAGGGGATGGCCCATGAGCGCCCAGGCCAGGCTGGTCTTTCCGCTGCCGGACTCGCCCACCACGGCCAGAATCTCGCCCGGTTCCACTGCCAGGCTGACCTGCCACAGCGGGTAGAGGTTACGCCCCCTGACCTTCAGGGTGAGCTGCTCCGCTTTCACCCCCGGCACCCCCCTTCACGCGGTAGAGGCTTTCCTCCAGGGCGTAGCCGGTGAGGGTGAAGGCCAGGATGGCCAGGCTCACCAGCGCGGCCGGCGGCAGGAACCACCAGGTCCAGGCCGGGGTCCAGAGCAGGCCCGGGTAGTCGAGCGCCGCCCGGATCATGGTGCCCAGGCTCTTGGCCGTCGGGTCGCCCAGGCCCAGGAAGCTCAGGCCCGCCTCGGCGGCGATGCCGAAGCTGGCGGCGGCAATGGTCTTCGCCGTCAGCAGGGGCATCAGCTCCGGCAGGAGGTGCCGCCGCAGCACGTAGCCGAAGCCGCCCCCGCAGAAGCGCACGTATCTCAGGTAATCGCGCTCGCGCAGGGAGAGCACGTAGGAGCGCACGGTGCGGGCAATGCCCGGCCAGGAGAGAAGCACCAGCACCAGGATCACGTTGGTCAGGGAGGAGCCGAGGAACACCGCCAAAAGGATCATGAGCGGCAGCCGGGGTACGGTCATGAGCACGTCGACCAGCCTCATAATCACCAGGCCGGCCACCCGGGGGTAGTAGCCGGCGGCAGCGCCGGCCAGGAAGCCCAGGGAGGCGGCCCCGAGGCCGGTGCAGAGGCCCACTATCAGAGAGGTGCGGCAGGCGTAGAAGAGCTGGCTCAGAACGTCCTGACCCAGGCCGTTGGTGCCCAGCCAGAAGTTGCCGCCGGGCGGGGCCAGCACCGGGCCCACCGTGGCCTCGGGCGCGTAAAGGGCCAGCCAGGGCGCGCCGGCTCCGGTCAGGACGATCAGGCCCAGCAGCGCGAGGCCCGCCCGCAGGGCGGGGGATCGTCTTCCGGTCTCGAGCCAGGCCCGGGCCTCGTGCACGGCTACACCTCCCGGATGCGCGGGTCAAGCTTGAGGTAAAGCAGGTCGGTGGCGAAGTTTATCGCCAGCACCCAGAGGGTGAAGAGGAAGAACGTGCCCTGCAGCAGGGGGTAGTCGTGGGACAGGACCGCCTCGTACACCAGCCGGCCCACCCCCGGGTAGGCGAAGAGCACCTCTACCAGCACCGCCCCTCCCAGGGCGAAGGCCGCCCGCATGGAAAACAGGGTCACCACCGGCAGCAGGGCCGGCCGCAGGATGTAGCGGTAGTTTACGTACCGTTCGGGAAGCCCCTTCACCCGGGCCAGCAGCACGTAGGGCTCGTCCTTTACCAGCCTTACCGAGTTTCGCACCACCAGGTAGGCGTCGAAGAAGCCCGAGGCGGCCAGGGCCAGCACCGGGAGCACCGCGTGCCGGGCCACGTCGGCTACCTTTTCCCAGCCGGACAGCGTGGCGAAGGTGGAGTAGGCGCCGCTGATGGGGAAGAGCCTGAGCTTCACCCCCAGCAGCAGGAGCAGGAAGCTGCCCAGCACGAAAGGCGGCACACTCTCCAGCACCGCCGCCGGCACCAGCACCCGCCCCTCCCGCACCCTGCCCAGGCCGGCGCGGGTCCCCAGCACCACGGCCGGGAAGCAGCTCAGGAAGGCGGCGGCAAAGCCGAGCAGCAGGGTCCAGGGCAGCCGCGAGCGGAGGAGATCGGCCACCGGCGCCTTGTAGCTGATGGAGAAGCCCAGGTCCCCGCGGGCCAGTCCGGCCAGGTAGTGCAGGAGTTGCTCTCCCAAAGGCCGGTCGAGACCGTAGTAAGCCTCCAGGGCTGCCCGGGTGACCTCGTCCGGCGCCACCACCACCGCTCCGGCGCCGCCGGAGAGTTGGTCCAGCGGGTTTCCGGGCAGCGCCCTGGGGAGGAAGAAGTTGATCAGCAGGGCGGCCGCCAGCACCCACAGGTAGGTGACCGCCCGCTTCGCGAGGTAGGAACTCAGGCCGGGTTCCTCCCTACCAACAGAACCGAATTGTCGGATTCCGGGTTCGCCAGCGGTACCACGTGCTCCGTGAGTGCATTGGCACCTCGCCGGATGCCGAACTCGGTGAGGGGAGAGAGGAGCACCCGGTACCGCCTGTTCTGGGATCGGCCGCGCTACTGGGCCTATTGTCTTCCTACGAACGCCAACTTGTTGTAAAACATCGGTATGCCCACCGCGATCCCTCCCTCGGCGGTGAAGAACCAGCCGGAGAATACCCGGTGGTCGCAGGCAAAATACCAGACCGGGTAGTAAAGCGGCAGGCAGGGCAGGGACTGCGCGTAGAGCTTCTGCATCTGCCGGCAGATTTCCCGGCGCCGCTCCGCCTGTGGCTCCCTCAGCAGTTGCTGGGCCAATCCCCCGTAGGCCGCCTCCGTTGGGGTGCCGGGGCTGAGCGCCCCGCCGCGAAACACCCCGAAGCCGCTTATGATCGCCGGGTCGCCGCCCAGGCCGCCGTGGCCGGTGAGGGCCAGGTCATACTGCCCGGCCTGGATCAGCCCGTCCAGGGTCTTGGTTTCCAGGGCCTTTACCTCGCACTCCAGGCCCGCTTCCCGCAGCATGAGCTTCAGCACCTCTGCCTCCCGGGTGTAGTCGGCCAGGGCCAGCAGGGTGAGGCGCAGAGGCTTTCCGGCGGCGTCCTCGGCCAGGCCGTCGCCGTTGCGGTCGAAGATCCCCGCCTCTTTCAGCAGGGCCCGGGCCTTGTCCGGGTCGGGCGGGTAGAGGGCGGCCGCCTCCGGGTCGTGCCAGGAGGAGTCCGGAGGCAGGAAGCCGGGGCTGCCGGGCTTGGCGCCGGCGGTACCGCCCGGAACCGCCCGCCGTACCATCTCTTCGCGGTCGATGGCGTAGGCCAGGGCCTGGCGCACCCGCACGTCGGCAAAGGGGGCTTTGTCCAGGTTGAACTGCAGCTTCAGGACCCAGAAGGCCGGGCCGCTGATCACCTCAAACCGCTGGTCCTGCCGGAACTGCTCGGCCAGGGTGGCGGGTATGTCCGCGGCGTGGACATCGCCCCGCTGCAGGGCCGCCACCTGGTCTCCGGCGGGCACGAACAGGAGCTTCTTCACCCGCGGCGGGCCCAGGAAGAAGTCCGGGTTGGCCTCGTAGGCGTAGGCTCCCTGGGACTGGTCGTAGGAAACCAGCCGGTACGGGCCGCTGCCCAGCACCAGCTCCGGCCGGGCTTCCTGCCGGGGGTCGGCTACCTGCGACCAGATGTGCTCCGGGATCACGGGCACGTTTCCCGCCACCTGCTGCAGGAAGGGCATGTAGGGCTGCTTCAGGGTGAACACCACCGTGCGCTCGTCCCGCGCCTCCACGCTCCGGATCATCCCCAGATTGAACCACTCCACCGGGTGCTGCTTCAGGTACTCGAAGGTAAAGACCACGTCCCGGGCGGTGAGGGGCTGGCCGTCCTGCCATTTGAGCCCGGGACGGAGAATGAAGGTCCAGGCAGTGGCCTGGGCGTCGGGCTCCCACTTTTCCGCCAGCCAGGGGATGACTCCCTTATCGTCTTTCCAGATCAGGGTATCGTAGACCAGGCTTAAGTGCACGTATCCCGGTCCCCGGGGGTAGAAGGTGAAGGGGGTGGGCAGGCCCCAGTCGCCGCCGGGCAGCCGCAGCTCGGCTACCTCTTGGGCGGCAGGCGTCTCGGTTTGGGAAGAGGAGGCGGGCTCACTTCCACAGCCCGCGGCCAGCAGGGAAAACGCCGTCAATACGGCTACCAGGGTCAGGGCTGGAACCTTGATTCTCATTCTGCTTCCCTTCCTTTCTCAAACCAGCCGATACGCGCCTCGGGCACGCTGTCCAGATCGGCGGAATAGGGCTTGAGGTCCAGAAGCGGGCTTCCGTCTACGGCGTCCACTCCCCGCACCACCAGGCGGTTGCCCTTTACCGCTAGCAGCTCCGCCACGCAGAAGGCGATGGGATTGGGCCGCGCCGGCGAGCGGCAGGCGAACACCCCCCGCTCTTCGGGACCGAAGGGGGTGCGGGTTTTGAGGACCTCCCGGGAGGCCAGGTGGCACCAGTACAACACCACCAGGTGGGAAGTCTGCTCTATGTCTTTCAAACCGTGCGCGTACTGTGGGTAGATCTCGAGTTCTGACAACCGCTCCGACAGCCGGCCCTGGTGGGGGGCTTCCCCGGGCCGGCGGTAGGGGCTGTGGATTAGGCCGATAGGCACTACTTCCAGAGGCGTCACCTCCCGGAGATAGGGTGAGTGCGGCCGTTGTCCGCCGGCAAAAGAAAAAGGCCGACGAACGCGCCTTCTCCTGAAAGGCGTTCGGGCCTCCGTGGCCTCGTTTATGCTCACGCTATAAAGGCCTTGAACCAAGACCATTGGTATGTTAACGTCCTTATTCTATCCTGAGCCTTCCCCCCTGTCAATCCCGCCCCGGGCCAGAGTTATCCCAAACAATTGTCGGGCTTAGCTCGCCCATTGGGATACACAGCCGCCCTTGCCTGCGCCCACCCTTGCTCAAAACCCCGACCCTAATTGCTTAATTTGCCAGGGTTGCGGTTTTATCATGCCAACACTTTCGAGTTAACTTGAGTTGACTGGCGGTACCGGGTGCTCGCCTGAGTACAT
>JANLFO010000034.1 GCA_024653205.1 Clostridia bacterium
TGGTCGGCGAGGTGACAGTACGAACGGGGAGCACCCGGTACCGCCCGTGGGAAAGCGGGGATAACTCAGGGAACCAAGACCGCAGTTAAGGCAAGAGGGTTCCGTCCAGGACGCTAGACCGTTAGGGATCTGGAGGCTACCGGGCGCGGTAGCCGGGCAGGGGGACTGGGTATGCTGCGAACCGTATTGTGCGACCTGTTGGGAGTTGAGTACCCGATCCTGCAAGGAGGTATGGCCTGGGCCGGCACCGGGGAACTGGCCGGAGCGGTTTCCGCTGCCGGGGGCCTGGGCATCATAGGGGCGGCAGATTTTCCCCCGGAGGTGGTGGCCGAGGAAATCGCCAAGGTGCGCCGGTTCACCGACCGGCCTTTCGGGGTCAACATCATGCTGATGTCTCGTTACGTGGAGGACGTGGTGCGCCTGGTTATTCGGGAGAAGGTGCCGGTGGTAACCACCGGCGGGGGCAATCCCGGGAAATATCTCCCGGCGCTGAAGGAGGCGGGCATCAAGGTTCTCCCGGTGGTTTCCTCGGTGGCACTGGCCAGGCGTCTGGCCCGTTCCGGGGTGGACGGGTTTATCGCCGAAGGGATGGAGTCCGGGGGGCACATAGGAGAGGTGGCCACCGTACCACTGGTGCCGCAGGTGGTAGATGCGGTGGAGGAGCCGGTGGTGGCCGCCGGAGGCTTTGCCGACGGCCGCGGCCTGGTGGCGGCCCTGGCCCTGGGCGCGGTAGGCGTGCAGATGGGTACCCGCTTTCTGTGTAGCCTGGAATGTCCCGCCCACCCGAGGGTCAAAGAACGCATAATCCAGGCCAAGGACCGCGATACCGTGGTCACCGGGGCCCTCACCGGACACCCGGTGCGGGTGCTGAGGAATAAGCTCTCCAGGCAGTTCGAGCAAATGGAGAAGAGCGGGGCTTCGGTAGAGCAAATTGCCGCTCTGGGAGTGGGCAAGCTCCGGGCGGCCATGGTAGAAGGGGACGTAGAGAATGGTTCGGTCATGGCCGGGCAGGTAGCGGCCCTGATCAAGGACGTCCGACCGGTAAGGGAGATTATCCAGGGGATAATGACCGAGGCCGAGGCGATCCTCCAGGGGTTGACCCGGCTGACCTCCGAGAACGGAAAGGCGGGTGAGAGGGGGCTTGGGTAAGAAGGCCTTCGTTTTTCCCGGTCAGGGTTCGCAGTACGTGGGAATGGGGCGCGATCTCTTCGAAGGACACGCGGAGGTGCGAGAACTCTTTGCCGCCGCCGACGCCCGCCTGGGGGAAAGCCTGAGCCGGCTCTGCTTTTTCGGCCCGGCGGACCGCCTGGGCCAGACGGCCAATACCCAGCCGGCAGTGCTCCTGGCAAGCATGGCCGTTCTCACCGTAATGCGGGCGGCCGGTGCGAAACCGGACTTCGTTGCCGGTCACAGTCTGGGAGAGTACAGCGCTCTGGCCGCCGCCGGGGTTCTCGACCCGATTGAAGCCTTGTGGCTGGTCCGGCGCCGGGGCCTCTACATGGAGGAAGCGGTCCCTCAGGGAAGAGGGATCATGGCCGCCGTGCTGGGGCTGGAGCGTGACCGGATCGAAGAGGCCTGCCGCCGGGCGGAGGATGCGGGTACGGTAGTGGTGGCCAACCTCAACGCGCCGGGCCAGATAGTAATCAGCGGCCTGCGGCCGGCGGTGGAGAAGGCGGCCACCCTGTGCCGGGAAACCGGAGCCAAGAAGGTGGTATTGCTGGATGTGAGCGGGCCCTTCCACTCTCCCCTCATGGCACCGGCTGCGACCAGGCTGGAGCCCGATCTGGAACAGGTTCGTTGGCGGCCGCCCGAGGTGCCGATAATTGCCAACTGCTATGCCCGGCCGGTTACCGAAGTGGCGGCCATTAAGGCGGCCCTTCTGCGCCAGCTTACCAGCCCGGTTCGCTGGCAGGAAAGTATAGAGTATCTTGCGGCCAACGGCGTGGACACCTTTGTGGAGATCGGCCCGGGCAGGGTGCTCTCGGGGCTGATAAGGCGCATCGTGCCGGGGGCAACAATCTGCCACGCGGAGGACCGGGCGTCGTTGGAAAAGGCCCTTGCATCCTTATAGGAGGCTGACTAAAATGTTGCTAGATGACCGGGTGGCCCTGGTAACCGGCGCCTCCAGGGGAATAGGGCGGGCCATCGCCATAGCCCTGGCCCGCGAAGGGGCTAGGGTTGCGGTAAACTACCTGAAAGAGGCCAGGGCAGCCGAGGAAACGGTCCGCCTGATCGAAGCATCAGGAGGCACGGCCGTTACCCTGCAGGGGGATGTGGGCCACCTCGAGGCCGCCGAAAACATGGTGCAAGAGGTAACGCGCACTTTCGGTCGCCTGGACATCCTGGTGAATAATGCCGGGATAAGCAAGGACAATCTCTTATTGCGGCTGAGCGAGGAAGATCTTGATCTGGTGCTGGCCACCAACCTGAAGGGCGCGTTCAATTGCTCTAAGGCGGCATTAAGACCCATGCTCAAACAGAGATACGGACGGATAATCAACGTCGCTTCGGTCGTCGGTCTGGTGGGCAATGCGGGGCAGACCGCCTATGCCGCTTCTAAGGCAGCCATCGTGGGGTTTACCAGATCTCTGGCTAAGGAAGTGGCCTCGCGGGGCGTCTTGGTCAACTGCATCGCGCCGGGTTACATAGTTACCGATATGACCGAGGCCCTCAGCGAACAGCAGCGCGAGGAGATCGGCCGGCGGGTCCCGCTGGGCCGCCCGGGCCAAACGGAGGAAGTGGCGCAGGTAGTGGTGTTTCTTGCTTCTCCCGGCGCCAGTTACCTCACGGGGCAGGTTATAGCCGTAGACGGTGGGATGACGGCCTGAGAGGGGGTGAAGGTCATGGCAGTCTTCGACAAGGTGCGGGAAATCATTGTCGACCAATTGGGAGTTGAGGAAGAGGAGGTTACGCTAGACACCTCTTTCGAGGATCTGAACGCCGACTCTCTGGACATCGTGGAGCTCATCATGGCCCTGGAAGAAGAATTCGACATCGAAATTCCCGATGAGGACGCGGAAAAGCTCACCACGGTTCGGGCAGCGGTGGAGTACATCAAGGAGAAAACCGGAGGCAAATAGACGGTAGGTGCACCGACTGAGGGGGTAAGATCGCGGTTGAAGAGGCGGGTGGTCATTACCGGCGTGGGGGTGATTTCTCCGGTCGGTACGGGCAAGGAGAAGTTCTGGGAAGCGCTTAAAGCGGGGCGCTCGGGCATAGGTCCGGTGACCCGCTTTAAGGCCGATGACTTTCCCACTCAAATAGCCGGCGAGGTTAAGGACTTTGATCCCAACAATTTTCTGGAAAAGAAGGATATCAAGCGCATGGACCGCTTTGCCCAGTATGCGGTTGCCGCCACCAAGATGGCGGTAACCGATTCCGGGCTGGATCTGGATCACACGGACAGGGAAAGAGCCGGGGTAATCCTGGGAACCGGCATCGGCGGTACGGAGACGTTCGAAGAGCAACACCAGGTCCTTCTGGAGCGGGGCCCGAATCGCATAAGCCCCTTCTTTATACCCATGATGATCGCCAATATGGGAGCGGCGCAGGTAGCCATAATGCTGGGCCTTAAGGGACCCAACTTTACCGTAGTCAATGCCTGCGCTGCCTCGGCGAATGCCCTGGGCTCCGCTCTAAGAACTCTGCAGAACGGAGAGGCGGAGGTGGTGATCAGCGGCGGCGCTGAGGCCTCGGTCACACCCATGGCGCTGGGCGGGTTCTGCGCCATGAAAGCTCTTTCCGCACGTAACCACGAGCCGGAGCGCGCCAGCCGTCCCTTCGACCGTCTTAGAGACGGTTTCGTTCTTGCCGAAGGAGCAGGTATTCTGGTACTGGAGACTCTGGAGCACGCCTTGGCCCGGGGGGCGCGCATTTACGCCGAACTGGCCGGGTACGGGTGCACCTGTGACGCCTATCACATTACCGCCCCCGCCCCGGACGGCGAGGCGGCGGCCAGGGCCATACGCCTGGCCCTGCAAGACGCCGCCGTAAGTCCGGAAGAAGTAGATTACATCAACGCCCACGGCACCTCGACGGAACTCAACGATCGGCTGGAAACCGAGGCCATTAAGAAGGTGTTCGGCACCCGAGCCCGTGAGGTGGCCATCAGCTCCAACAAGTCCATGATCGGCCACCTGCTCGGAGCGGCCGGAGCGGTGGAGCTGATTGCCACCGCCCTGACCATTCTAGAAGGAGTCGTGCCTCCTACCATCAATTACGAGAATCCGGACCCGGAATGCGATCTGGACTATGTTCCCAACGCGGCGCGCCGCCTGGACGTCAAGGTGGCTGTTTCCAATTCCCTGGGTTTCGGCGGCCACAACGTTGCTTTGGTCCTAAGGCAGTATCGGGGGTAGACCCGGTGGAAGAAGAACGGCGGCGGCAACTGGCGGAGCTGGCACGCCTTTGCGGGATAGAGGAGGCGAATGCCAGGCTCCTCAACTCTGCTCTTACGCACCCTACTTATGTGTTCGAAAACCGGCACCTGGGGTGGGAGCACAACCAGCGGCTGGAGTTCCTGGGGGATGCCGTCATCGGCATGCTGCTGGCAGAATATCTCTATCTGGCCTATCCGGAAAAGCCCGAGGGTGAACTGTCAAAGATGCGGGCGGCGGTGGCCTGCGAGTCCACCCTGGCCCGAAGGGCAAGGGAATTGGGGTTAGGCCGGTTCCTCCTGCTGGGACGGGGTGAGGAGGTATCCGGTGGGCGGGAAAGGCCTTCCACGCTGGCCGACGCCTTCGAAGCTTTGGTGGCAGCCATCTACCTCGACAAGGGCCTGGCCACGGCCCGACAGTTCGTGTGGAGCCAGCTGTCTCCGGAACTGGAGCGTACCCGGTATCGAGACTTTAAGACCGAACTCCAGGAACTGGTCCAGGGCCGAGGCGAAGGGAATGTGGCCTACCGGGTGTTGCGGGAAATCGGTCCCGACCACGATAAGCGGTTCCAGGTAGGAGTGTTCTTGCAGGATCGGGTTCTGGCTATCGGTTGGGGAAGGAGCAAGAAAGAAGCCGAACAGCAGGCGGCCCAAGGAGCGCTGGAGAAGTTGCTGCAGGAATTGCCCTTTGATTAGTCGAATATAATGCCCTGGGAGTCGTACCACGAGGCGGAGGTTAGCTGAAAAGGGGGGGTAACGAACGTGGAAGTGCTCAAGGTATCGGCGCGCTCTAATCCCAAGTCGGTTGCCGGAGCGCTGGCGGCGGTTTTCAGGCAGAACGGTAGAGCCGAGATCCAGGCGGTGGGGGCAGGAGCGGTCAACCAAGCGGTAAAGGCCATAGCGATCGCCCGGGGATATGTAGCCCCGAACGGTATCGACTTGGTAATGATCCCTGCCTTTTCGGAGATCTCCATCGAGGGTGAAGAAAGAACCGCCATCCGCTTTATCGTAGAGCCGCGCTAAGGCCTTAAGGTCCTGCTAGAAATTCTAACTGCTCGCAAGAGCAGTTTTTTTATGTTACGATGGGATTGGATTATACTTCCAGTCCGCGGAGGAATAGGCTTTGCACATCCGTGAATTAGAGGTAAGCGGTTTTAAGTCCTTCCCCCACCGGGTCCGGCTGGAGTTCAGCCCCGGCCTTACCGCCATCATCGGTCCCAACGGCTGTGGTAAGAGCAACCTGGTGGACGCCATTCGCTGGGTTCTGGGGGAGCAGAACGCCCGCACCCTGAGGGCAGAGCGAATGGAAGAACTGATTTTCGGGGGAAACCGGCGTCTCAGAGCGCTGGGACGGGCGGAGGTCTCCCTTACCCTGGACAACTCCGACCGCCGGCTGCCCCTGGATTACGGAGAAGTAAGGATTACCCGGCGGCTGTTTCGCTCCGGCGAGGCCGAGTACCTTCTGAACCAGGTTCCCTGCCGGATGCGAGACATACAGCAGATGCTCTGGGACACCGGAGTAAGTCGACAGGGGTTTGCGGTGATCGGCCAGGGCCAGGTAGAGGAATTTCTGGCCGCCGCCCCCGAAGAGCGGCGGGCTTTCCTGGAAGAGGTGGCCGGCATTGTACGCTATCGCCACCGGAAGAAAGAAGCCGGACAGAAGCTGGCCGAAACTCAAGGACACCTCGGCCGTCTCCGCGATATTATGGCGGAACTGGAAGCCCAGTTAGCCTCGATGGAAGGAGAAGTTGAAGCCGCCAGAAAATACCAACAGGTGGCAGAGGAAATCGCCGCTCTGGAGAAGGAGTTGCGATTTTCCCTCCTAAATTCCCTACGCTCTCAAAAGGCAAGGCTCCTGGCCCGTTCGGAAGAACTGGCAACCGAACTGACCGGCGTGAGACAACTGGAGACCCGGCTGGGCGAAGAAAAGGCCCACCGCCAGGCCCGCCTGGAGGCTCTGGAGCGTGAACTCGAGCTTGCCCGAACTGCCTGGGGAGAGGCGGCCGCCCGCCGCCAGGAGGCGGAACTGGCGGTCCGGGCGGCGGCCCAGGAACTGGAGCTGCTGCGACGGGAGGAAAGCCGGGTCCGGTCTCGACTGATGGAGCTGGAAGAACGCATCCGTGGGTGCGAGACAGAGATACTGTCTGCGCGGGCAGAACTGCGGAGGGCAGAGCAAGCCCGCTGCGAGCTGGAGGACCGAGAGGCCGCCTCTATGCAGGAACTGGCCTCCATTGAAGCACGCTGGGCGGAGGCCATGCGCAGAAGGGAGGAGCGCCGGGCGGCCTGGCACCAGAAATGGCTGGAGTTTCTCGAACTGCAAAACCGGCTGCAGGCGGCTACCGAGGAATGGCAACTAAGCTACACTCAGGGCCAACGGGCGTACGGCGAACGAGATCGGCTGCGAAAAGAGCTGGAGGCCCTAGACGCGGAAAAACGGGAGGCGGGACGACGGCGCTCGGAACTGCAAACACGAATGGAGCAGTTGGAAGGGGAGCGGGAAGAGCTAAGGCGGCAAGTGCGCCAGGAGCAGGAAAAGCTCGACCGCTTGAGGGAAGAAGCAGAGCGCGTGCGCAATTCCTGGCAGGATCACCGCAACCGACTGGCGCTGTTGCGGGAATGGCAACAGGGGCACGAGGGCTACAGCCAGGCGGTCAAGGCGTTACTGTCGGCCCGCGGGCGGCTGTGGCCCGATCATCAGGGGCTCATAGGAGTGGTGGCGGAGATAATCCGGGTTCCGGCTGAGTTGGAGGCAGCCCTGGAGGCCGCCCTGGGTGGGGCCTTACAGCACCTCGTCACCCGTACCGAGGCCGACGCCCAGAGGGCCATAGCCTATCTGAAGGCCACCGGTGCCGGTCGGGCCACCTTTCTTCCCCTGGAATCCATCCGGCCCAGACACCTGGGGGTCGACCGGGCGGTGACGAAATGGGCAGGGGTGGTAGGTGTGGGCTCGGAACTGGTGGAGGTAGCCCCGGACTGCGAGATAGTAGCCCTGCACCTGCTCGGCGACCTGTTGGTGGTCAGCCGGCTGGACCAGGCTTTGGCCCTGGCCCGGCGGCTCGGGTACCGCGTGCGGCTGGTGACCCTGGAGGGAGAATTGGTGCATCCGGGCGGTTCCATTACCGGAGGCCATTCCAGAAAACGGTCCGGCGGGCTACTCTCCCGCCTGCGGGAGGCCGCGGAGCTTGCCGCCCGTGTGGAGGCCGAAGGACGCCATTTCAACTCCTTGCGGGAAGAGGTAGCCGCAGCGGAGGCCCGACTGGCGAAGCAACAAGAGCTGGAACAGGAGCAGCAGGAACGGCTCTGGCGTCTGAAGAGCGAGTTGGAGGGAGAAACACGCCGGGAGCAACATCTGGCGGAGAGGCTGAGAGAGGCGGCCGAGAAGCTCGCGGTCACCGAACTGGAACTGGCGCAGTGGGAAGAGGACTTTCGTCAACTCACCTCGCAGAGGCAGCAACTGGAAGAGAAGGCGGCCGAGTTTCAACCTGTGGTGGCCGAGGGGCCGAGCGAGTCTGAGGCCTTTGATGGGGAGGCGGAAACACGCCGCCAGGAACTGCTGGCCACGGCGGCGGAACTGCGCGGCCACCTGGCCCGAGCAAGGCAGGAGGAGGAACGCTTACGGGGACGACTGCTCGGTCTGGAGGAGACCGGGGAGCACCTCCGCCGGGAACAGGAGGCAGAAAAAGCTCAGCTGGATCGGCTTTGTTCCCAGGTGGCCGCGGGGGAAGAAGGTCTCGTCCGACTTCAGGTGCTGGCAAAAGAGCGCGCGGGAGAGGAAGAAGAACACGCCCTTGGCTGCGCCCGCAAGGAGTCCGAAGTGCGGGAAGCCCGGGCGGCACTGATAGGGATTGAGGAGAGAATTGCGCGGACCGAGGAACGGCGGCTGACGATCGAACGCCAGCTTGACCATCTGGAGGCGGAGAGAAGAGAAGTCGAGGCCACCTGGAGGGCCCAGGTGGATTGGCTGGCAGAACGTCACGGGTGGAGCGAGGAACAGGGACTACCCCAAGCCGTACGCCGCGAAGCAGAAATCAAGAGGCTGCTGGCCTCCAAGCAGGAAGAGAGGGAGCGTCTCGGCGCGGTAGACCTGGCTGTACTGGCCGAGTACCGCCGCCTGGAAGAGCGCCACCGTTTTCTCGCCCGGCAGGCCGCGGATCTGGAATCGGCGCAGGCCACCCTGAGCCGGCTGGTGGCCGACGTAGAAAGGCTGATGGAAGAGCGTTTGAAGAACGCGCTGGAAACGGTAAATGCCCAGTTGCAACCGGTTTTTTCCTCCCTTTTCGGCGGGGGCCGGGCCTGGCTGGAGCCCCGAGAACCGGGAAGACTTCTGGAAGGAGGTCTGGAGCTGGCGGTGCAGCTGCCGGGCAAGCGGTTACCGAACCTGGCCTTGCTGTCAGGAGGGGAAAAGGCGCTGGCCAGCATCGCGGTTCTTTTTGCCCTCTTGCTGGTCAAGCCCAGCCCGTTTTGCCTCCTGGACGAGATCGACGCCTCGCTGGATGAAGCCAACGTGACCCGGTTTGCCCGGTTTCTGCGGGAGTTGGCCAGCAAGCAGCAATTCATCGTGGTATCTCACCGCGCCAGTACGGTAGAGGTGGCGGACAGCGTCTACGGCCTTACTATGGAAGAAGAAGGAGTGTCCAAACTTCTCGCCCTGAGACTGCCCCAAGATGGTCAGCGTCACCGTGACCACAGTACCGGCTAGAGAAAGGGAGGACCGAACTTGGGTTTCCTGGAGAAGCTGAAAGAAAGACTGCATAAGACTCGCGCCGGCTTTACCTCCCGCCTTGGAGATCTGATCCAGCGCTTCCCCCAGCTTGACGAAGAATTCTTCGAGGAGCTGGAAAGCCTGCTTATTGCGGCCGACGTGGGCGTAGAAACCAGCCTCCTTCTGGTGGAAACCGTACGGCGACGGGTGAAGGAGGAACACCTCCGCGAGCCGGCGGCCGTCCGGGAAATCCTCCGGCAGGAGGTGCGGGCCATCCTGGAGACCGACCAGGTCCCGCTGCGGATGGACGCCAACCCGACGGTAATAATGGTGGTAGGGGTAAACGGCACCGGCAAAACTTCTACCGTAGGCAAGCTGGCCTGGCGCCTGCGGCGCGAAGGCAAGAGGGTCCTTCTGGCCGCAGCCGATACCTTCCGGGCGGCGGCCGACGAACAGTTGGCACTTTGGGCCGAGAAGGCGAAGGTAGACGTCGTGCGCCACCAGCAGGGAGGGGATCCGGCCGCCGTGGCCTTCGACGCCGTAACCGCCGCCCGCAACCGGGGGTTGGACGCAGTACTGGTGGATACGGCGGGCAGACTCCATACCAAAGGCAACCTGATGGCAGAGCTGGTCAAGGTAGGCCGGGTAGTCGGAAAGGCTCTCCCCGGCGCCCCACACGAAATTCTCTTGGTAGTGGACGCCACCACCGGCCAGAACGCACTGGTCCAGGCGCGGGCGTTCCATCAAGCCCTGGGCCTGACCGGTCTGGTGCTCACCAAACTGGACGGAACCGCTAAAGGAGGGATAGTGATCGCGATAAAGAAGACCCTTAACCTGCCGGTAAAACTGGTCGGCGTGGGCGAGGGCCTTGAGGACCTCCACGATTTCGATCCGGGCGCCTTCGTGGAAGCTCTGTTCGCCCAGCCGTAGACGGAAAGGGGAAGGACATGAGCGAGGTACGCCCCTTATTCTGGAAGGAAGGCCGTTTGCACCTGCTGGATCAAAACCTGCTTCCGGACCGGGTAGAATACCGCGTCTTGAGTTCCTGGGAGGAAGTAGCCCAGGCCATCAGGGACATGGCCGTACGCGGCGCGCCGGCCATAGGGGTGGCTGCGGCCTTTGGCATGGTACTGGCCGCCTCCGGCGCCCTGACCGCCGGAAAACCGTTGGCGCCGGAAATCTCCCGCGCCCTAACCGGGCTGGCCGCCACCCGTCCCACGGCGGTCAACCTGTTCTGGGCTCTGGAGCGGATGCGCCGGCGGTGGGAGCAGTCCCTTGCTATGGAGGGAGAGAAGGCGACGGCCGCACTCGAGGAGGAGGCCTTACGCATCTGGCAAGAAGAAGAGGAGGCCAACCGGCACCTGGCAAGACTGGGAGCCGACCTGGTTCCCCCCGGAGCCCGAGTCCTGACCCACTGCAACGCCGGTGCCCTGGCCACCGCCGGCTATGGGACCGCCCTGGGGATAATCCGGGCCGCGCACCGCGCGGGGAAACTGGAGATGGTCTACGCCGACGAGACGCGCCCCCGGCTGCAGGGGGCGAGGTTGACCTCTTGGGAGCTTGTCACCGAGGGCATCCCGGTCACGGTCATCTGCGACAACATGGCCGCCTCGCTTATGGCCCAGGGCAAGATAGACCTGGTAGTGGTGGGTGCGGACCGCATTGCTGCCAACGGTGACGTGGCCAACAAGATCGGAACCTATGCTCTGGCCATCGTGGCCCACTACCACGGCGTGCCCTTTTACGTGGCCGCGCCCACCAGTACCGTCGACCTGCGCACTCCCAGCGGGCGGGAGATACCGATTGAGGAAAGGGCGGAGGAGGAGGTCTCCTGCTGGGAGGGCCGCCGTATCCTGCCGCCGGGAGTCAAGGTGGTTAACCCGGCCTTCGACGTGACCCCGGCGGCGCTGGTCTCGGCCGTTATTACCGAGAGAGGGATCCTGAAACCCCCTTACCCGGAAAGCCTCAAGGCCATACGCTGACACTCCGGAAAGTCCGGCAGGGGCCCGGAAGGGCCGGGGGTTGACTTTGCGCAGTAATTCCCTTAGTATTTACCTGTAAATCCGGGGGCCGGAAAAAGAGGGAAAGCTGATGCCCACCCTGCAGGCGCTGAGCGAGAAGCTACAGGGCATTCTTCACAAGCTCCGGGGCAAGGGGATATTGAGCGAGGCCGACGTGAACGCCGCCTTGCGCGAGATACGCCTTGCCCTTCTGGAGGCGGACGTAAACTACGCGGTGGTGAAGGACTTTATCGAGAAAGTCCGGGTCCGGGCCGTAGGGCAGGAGGTTATGGCCAGCCTGAACCCCGCCCAGCAGGTAATCAAGATAGTCTATGAGGAGCTTACCGCGCTGATGGGGGGGGCAGAGACCGGTAGCAAAGCGCCGGCCAAAGGCCCCGCCGTAGTGATGCTGGTGGGGTTGCAGGGGTCGGGCAAGACCACCACCGCCGCCAAACTGGCCTTACATTTGCGCCGCCAGGGGAAGCAGCCGCTGCTGGTTGCCGCCGACGTGCGCCGTCCGGCGGCGGTGGAACAGCTTCAGGCCTTGGGCCGGCAGACGGACATCCCGGTGTTCTTCCGGCCCGGATCCGATGCCGTTACCGTGGCCCGGCAAGGCGTACGAGAAGCCGAGCGCCTCGGCCGGGACGCCGTGGTGGTGGACACCGCCGGACGCCTCCACATCGATGCTGAACTGATGCGGGAGCTGCGTCTCATGCAGGAGGCCATCACTCCCTCCGAAGTGCTCCTGGTAGTGGACGCCATGACCGGTCAGGACGCGGTGAACGTGGCCAAGGGTTTTCACGAGGAACTGAAGCTCGACGGCGTTATCCTCACCAAGCTCGACGGCGACACTCGAGGAGGGGCGGCACTTTCGGTCCGGGCGGTAACCGGCTGCCCCGTCAAGTTTGTAGGCACCGGTGAGAAGCTCGACGCGCTCGAACCCTTTTATCCCGCCCGCATGGCCTCCAGGATCCTGGGCCTTGGCGACGTGCTGACCCTCATCGAAAAGGCTCAGGCCCAGGTAGATGCCGCCAAGGCGGCAGAAATGCAAAGAAAGTTCCGACGCCAGGAGTTCACGCTGGAAGACTTCCTGGACCAGCTGCGCCAACTCCGCCGGCTGGGTTCGCTTGAAGAGGTGTTGAGCCTCTTACCCACGGCCGGAGTGCCTAAAGAGCTGAAGAACCTGCAGGTGGACGAAAAGGAGCTCACGCGCATTGAGGCCATTATCTGTTCCATGACGCCCGAAGAACGAGCTCATCCGGAGATTATCAATGCCAGCCGCAAGCGTCGGATCTCGCGGGGCAGCGGAACCACGGTCCAAGACGTGAACCGGCTGTTGAAGCAGTTTGCCCAGACCCAGAGATTACTTCGCCAAATGGCGGAAGCCACGGCGGCCAAACGACCTGCCCGTGCTTTCGGTCTGCCCTTTTGGAGGTAGTTACCTACGAGGAGGTGAAGGCAGCATGGCCACGCGGATACGTCTAATGCGCATGGGAGCGAAGAAGAAACCCTTTTACCGGATAGTGGTGGCCGACAGTCGTGCCCCGCGCGACGGAAGATTCATTGAGGCCGTAGGGTACTACAATCCTCTGCGCGAGCCGGCAGAGATACACCTGGAGGTCGAAAGAGTCGTCGAATGGCTCAACAAGGGCGCTCAGCCCTCGGATACGGTAAGGCACCTGCTGGTCAAAACGGGCGTCTGGGACCAGGTCAGGGCCGGCGGCCGACAGGTGGAGGGAGAGTAATGAAGGAGTTGGTTGAAGTACTGGCCAAAGCCCTGGTAGACAATCCCCAGGCGGTTGAGGTACGTGAGCTAGAGGGAGAGAAATCGGTGGTATTGGAGCTCAAGGTGGCTCCCGAAGACATGGGTAAGGTTATCGGCAAACAGGGTCGCATCGCCAGGGCCATCCGTACGGTGGTGAAGGCGGCGGCGGCCAGAGACGGCAAGAGGGTAGTAGTGGAGATCCTTCAATAGGGAGGGCCCTCGGTGCCGCGGAGACAGCCTTTGCCGAGCTTTGTCACCGTCGGTCGCGTGACCGCCCCTCACGGTTGGCAGGGCGCGGTGCGGGTAGAACCGCTCACGGACTTTCCTCAACGCTTCCAAAGCGTAAACTCGCTCTTTGCGGTTCAGAACGAAGAACGACGAGAACTGGCGGTCCAAGAGGTAAAGGGCGGAGGGAATACGGTTATTATCAAGTTCGCCGAGATCAATAGCCTTGAGGAGGCCGAAACCCTACGCGGGGCCCGGCTGGAAGTTCCCCGCGCCGCCGCGTACCCTTTACCGGCCGGTTGTTTTTACGTTTACGAGCTGGTAGACCTTCCCGTGTACGGCGAGGAAGGCGAGTTCCTGGGTTTCGTGGAAGAGGTGCTGCGCACGGGGAGCAACGACGTATACGTGGTGCGCAACCCCAACACGCGGCGAGAGCTGCTGTTGCCGGCCACTCGGGAGGTGGTGAAGGCAATAGACCTGGACCGGGAAGAAATCAGGGTGCGGCTTCTGCCCGGGCTGGGAGAGTGAACGGGTGCGGTGCGGATCGACGTACTGACCATTTTTCCGGAAATGTTCCAAGGGCCGCTCCAGGCCAGCATAGTCAAACGGGCGGCAGACCGGGGCCTGGTGAACATCAATTTGGTGGATATCAGGGAGCATTCCCGGGATAAGCACCGCTCGGTCGACGACTATCCCTACGGCGGAGGCCCGGGAATGGTGATGCGGCCCGAGCCCATATTTGCCGCCTGGGAGGCCTTGGGTCCACCGGCGGACCGTCACCGGGTGATCCTGCTTAGCCCCCAGGGAAAGCTTTTCAGCCAGGGCAAGGCTAAGGAGTTGGCAGATCTCGAGCAGCTGGTGCTCATTTGCGGTCACTATGAGGGCGTGGACGAACGGGTTGCCCTTTACCTGGCGCAAGAAGAACTCTCGATCGGGGACTACGTCCTCTCCGGCGGAGAACTCGCGGCCATGGTGGTTATCGACGCCGTCGTCCGCCTGCTGCCGGGAGTACTGGGCGCTGCCGCCTCCCTGCAGGAGGAATCGTTCGGGGAAGGGCTGCTGGAGTACCCGCAGTATACTCGTCCACCCGAATTCAGAGGCTACAAGGTACCGGAGATTCTCCTGTCCGGTCACCATGAGGCCATCCGGCGCTGGCGGCGGAAGGAGGCCCTGCGCCGGACCAGGGAGAGACGCCCCGATCTGTGGCAGCGCTTTCATCCCACCGAAGAAGACCGTGAGCTTCTGGCCGAACTAGAGCGAGAGGAAGGAAGGAATGCCCAATGGACCTCTTGACCACGCTGGAAAAAGAACAAATGCGTAACGATCTGCCCGACTTCGGGCCGGGGGATACGGTACGGGTATACGTTAAAGTAAGTGAAGGGGGCCGCGAGCGGACCCAGATGTTCGAGGGTGTGGTGCTGAGCAGGCGCGGGAAGGGCGCCAACGAAACCTTCACCGTGCGGCGCATGTCGTACGGAGTGGGGGTAGAGCGGACCTTTCCCCTGCACTCACCGCGCCTGGAAAAGATCGAGGTAGTGAGACAGGGCCGGGTAAGGCGGGCCAAGCTGTACTACCTGCGGGAAAAGATCGGGAAGGCCGCTAAAGTTAAGGAAAAAGAACGAGAAAGAACCTAGGCCTCACGGCCTCGGCGGGGAGACGGCCGTTCGCCATGGAAAGCTCGAAGAAGAGCCCGGTCCTGGATACGCTGGAAGCCTTAGTGGTGGCCGTAGTTCTGGCTCTGGCCATACGTCTTTTCCTGTTCGAACCTTTCATGATTCCCAGCGCCTCTATGGAGCCGACCCTGGTTCCCGGGGACCGGGTAATGGTAAACAAGCTGGTCTACCGGCTGGGCGATCCGGAGCCGGGAGACGTGATAGTCTTTCGGTATCCTCCAGATCCCCACATCGTTTATATCAAGCGCGTCGTGGCCGTGGGCGGTCAATCCGTAGAACTCCGTAACGGCCAACTCTTCGTGGACGGCCAAAAGGTGCAGGAAGAATACCTCCCCCAGAATCCGGGGGGTGGCGGAGACTTCGGTCCGGTGAAAGTGCCTGCGGGCACTTACTTTGTAATGGGCGACAACCGAAATAACAGCCAGGATAGCCGGGTCTGGGGACCGGTACCCAGGCAAAACCTCCTGGGCAAGGCCCAGCTACTCTATTGGCCGCCTGACCGCTTCCGGGTGGTACGGTGAGCTGGCACCGGCTACTACCTTTCATCGATGCCGTTCTGGAGGTCGCCGACGCCCGCCTGCCGCAGGCCAGCCGCAATCCCGATCTGGTCAGCCGCATACGGGGAAAAGGCCGGATTCTAGTACTTCACAAGGCCGACCTGGCGGACGTGGAGAGGGGAAGGCAGTGGCTCGAGTTCTTCCGAAACCGCGAAGGCCTCCCGGCCGTGCTGGTTTCGGCCAGAGGGTACGGGCTCGCGCAACTCGAGCAGGCGTTGGTCCGCCTGTCTCGAGAGCGACCAGCAAGACGCTACATCCGTCCCATACGGGCAGTGGTGGTGGGCATACCCAACGTAGGCAAGTCGACCCTCATCAACCGCCTGGTCGGCAGGTCGGCGGCCAGAACCGGCGCTCTGCCCGGGGTGACCAGGGGCGAACAATGGCTCCGGATACGGCCGGGCCTGGAAATCCTGGATACGCCGGGACGCCTGCCTCTGCGCCCCGACCTTCCGCCTTGGCAATTGGCGGTCCTGCGAGCGGTGAGCCTGGGCGATGATGAACTGGAAATCAACGCCGAGGAACTCCTCGCCGTAGTAGCCCGCCTTTACCCGGGAAGGTTACCCGCCTGCTACCCGGGCGAGGACCCTCCCTCACTGGAGCACGTGGCCCGGATTCGCGGCCTGATAGGCAAGGGCGGGCTGCCGGATCGGACCCGAGCTGCCCGCGCGATTTGGCAAGACTTCTGGGACGGGCGGTGGGGAAGGCTCACGCTGGAGCTACCTCCAGAGGTTTGAGCTGACGTATCCCCACTTTCGAGTTAAGTTGAGTTGACTGGCGGTACCGGGTG
>JANLFO010000035.1 GCA_024653205.1 Clostridia bacterium
CCGCGGACGGACCGCGTCAAGCTACTGTAGGATTGTGCCTCACCCATGGTCCCCGAGGAAGGAATAGCTAGAGAAGGGATACATTTCTGCTGATCCGTTTAAGGATACGGCGCAAGCGACTGTGAAGGCGGGCACCAAGGATGGCCGCAACCGCGCCAGGCCATGAAAGGGTTCCGGCCAGGAAGCCCGCCGGAGCGCGAAGCGCTAGCCTGAATTCGGTCAGCTGAGTTCGCTCGGCGAGGCCTGGTACGAGGGGGAACCGGGACTGCCGGGCGGGCGAACTGCGGATCCGCCGCCCTCGGTCAAGGCGTGAAGGCCCTTGACGGCCTCGAAGCCGGGGATTATCATGGCCCCGGAGGCAGGCAGGAATCGGCCGCCGGGCAACAACTCCTCGGGGGGTCAAGATGGATCCCATACGACACCGCATCAAACACAGCTACCGCAAGTGGTTTCTCACCAAGGTTAAACGGGCCGTGGCCCGCTACCGCATGATCTCGCCCGGGGACCGAATTGCCGTCGGCGCTTCCGGCGGCAAGGATAGCTCCGCCCTGCTGTACATCCTGTGGCTGCTGAGAGACTATTCTTCCCTATCCTTCGAGTTCCGGGCGGTGTTCCTGGACCTCGGGTGGTCCGTGGATCCTGAACCCCTGGCGGAGTTCTGCCGCCGGCGGGATATACCCTTTCAGGTGCAGCACACCGACATCGGGCCCATAGTCTTTCACTACCGCCGGGAGTCCAATCCCTGCGCGCTGTGCTCTCACCTGCGGCGCGGAGCCCTCAACGATGCCGCCAAACGCCTGGGCTGCAACAAGGTAGCCCTAGGCCACCACCTGGACGACCTTCTGGAGACTTTCCTGCTTAACTGGCTGTATACCGGCCGGTTTTCCACCTTCGAGCCCGTGACCTTCCTATCCCGCCAGGGGTTAGAAGTCATCCGTCCCCTGATCTACCTGCCCGGGAGCACGGTGGAAGGCTTGGCCCGGGCCGAGAGGCTGCCCATGCTGCCCAACCCCTGCCCCGCGGCCGGCAAGTCGGAGCGCCACCGGGTTCGGGAAACGGTGAGGGTGCTGGCCGGGCAGTATCCCCACCTGCGGGAGCGCTTCTTGACCGCCTTGGAGGGATCGGGGTGGCTTGGCGCCCACGGCGGGAACCCAGAAGAGGAGGAGGAGGGCTGAAGACTTGAAGCCCCGGATCATCTCCGCCAGCCGCCGAACCGATATCCCCGCCTTCTACGGTACCTGGCTGCTCAACCGCCTGCGCGCGGGCTGGGCGCTCACCTACAACCCCTTTAACCGGCGTCCCATGACCGTTTCGCTACGGCCGGAGGACGTGGCCGGGATCGTACTCTGGTCCAAAAACTTCGGCCCTTTTCTCACCCATGCCGAAGAAATCCGGGAACGGGGATTCAACTGCTTCTTCCTCTTTACCATTACCGGACTGCCCCGCCTCCTGGAACCCCACACGCCCCCGGTGAAGGAGGCGGTGGCCGCCTTCCGAACGCTGGCCCGCAGGTTCTCCCCCCACCACCTGGTATGGCGCTACGATCCCATCCTCCTCAGCCCTCTAACCGACCCCGCCTACCACCTGCGGACCTTCGACCACCTCTGCCGGCAGCTCGGGGGCTACACCTTCCGGTGTTACGTGAGTTTCCTCGACTTCTACCCCAAGGTACGGCGCCGCCTGGAAAGACTGAGCCGGACCGCAGGGCTCGAACTCCTGGCCGAGCCCCTGCCGGAAACGAAGCTGGAACTGCTTCGTAAACTGACCGAGATGGCGGCAGGGCATAACATCGAGGTTAGAGTCTGCAGCGAGGACTTCCCGCCGGAGGCCGGGCTTAAGAAGGCGCGCTGCATTGATCCCGAACTGCTGGCTCCGCTCTTCGGGCTCGACCCCGCGCTTTACCCGCCCAAGCCCACCCGACCCGGGTGCGGCTGTCACGAGAGTGTAGACATAGGCATGTACGAGACCTGCCCCCACCTGTGCGAGTACTGTTACGCCAACACGTCGCCGCAGCGGGTGCTCTCCGCCTACCGGCAGCACGAGCCCACAGCGCCCGCCCTGGTGGAACCGGGTAGTTCGGCCTCCCCCTTCCCCCGGTAGACCTCGCCCGTCTCTAGCGCGCCCAACGCAGGGGCGGATCGTCCGGGCGGAAGGTCCTCCCGGGTGCCTCGGGCACCGTCCCGTTTCCCGCGCCCGGCGCGCGCAGCCCCGGCCCGGGGCTTCCGGCCTACCCGTTGGGGCAGCGCACCAGCCTTCCTTCCCAGGTTCGCACCACTACTTCCTGCTCGTCGCACTCCAGCAGGTAGTTGGGCAGGAGCGGCACCTTGCCGTATCCACCGGGCACGTTAAGCACATACGTGGGTATGGCCAGCCCTGACGTGGAGCCGCGCAAGGCCTCCATTATGGCCAGCCCTTCCTGCACCCGGGTGACGAAGTGGCGGGTGCCGGTAACCGGTTTGGCATGGAACAGGTAATAGGGCCGCACCCTGATCCGGAGCAATTCCTGGTGAAGCTTCTTCATGACGTGCGGGTCGTCGTTCACGCCCCGAAGCAGGACGGCCTGGTTGCCCAGCACCACCCCCGCCCGGACCAGCCGGTCGCAGGCCTCCTTGGCCTCGGGGGTGATCTCCTTGGGGTGGTTAAACTGGGTGTTAAGGTATATGGGGGGATGCCGCTCCAGGATGGCACACAGCGCCGGAGTGACACGCTGGGGCAGGGTCACCGGAACCCGCGTGCCCAGCCGCTTGATTTCCACGTGGGGAATGCCGTCCAGCTCCCGAAGCAGCCACTCCAGTTCGGCATCGGCGAGCAACAGCGCGTCTCCGCCGGTGAGCAGCACGTCCCTTATTTCCGGATTGGCACGAATGTACTCCAGCGCCCGCATGAGGTCGGCGCGGGAACGGTGGCGGTCCACCTCCCCGATATTGCGCCGGCGCTGGCAGTGCCGGCAGTAGGTGGCGCAGCGGTTGGTCACGTTGATGATCAGCCGGTCGGGATACCGCCGGGTAACGCCGGGAACGGGAGAGGTCCATTCTTCGGCCATCGGGTCGTCCTCTCCCCCCTCCGCCATTTCCCTGAGATCGGGCACGGCTTGCCGGCGGATGGGGCACCCGGCATCTCCCACCCGCATCAGGCTGGCGTAGTAGGGAGAAACGGCCCAGCGGAACCGGCTCCCTACCCGGCGGATCTGGCGAACCTGCTCGGGCTTCAGGTCCAGAATCACCCGCAGGGTATCGACGTCGCCGATGCGGTGGCGCAGGTGCCAGCGCCAATCCTGCCAGTCGGCCGCAGTACCTCCGAGGATTCGCAGTATCCGCTCCCGATTGGCGGCGATCTCCTCCCGGCAGGAAAAGCCGGTGGGGATCTGCGGCGCCCGCGACAGGTACTCTGCTATTCGTTGCCGCAGTTCTGCCGCCCGACTTTGGGCGGCCCCGCGCTTGACCTGTTCGGCCCCTTCTTCCGTTTTCACCCAGGTGACGGCCCACTCGCTTTCGGTCCCCGACAACATGTTCCCACCCCCCTCAGGCGCCATCTTTCATTTGAGATTGGGGTTGGCGGCCGGAGAAAAAGAAAATGCCGCCTGCGCTTTCCATGATACCACAAATTCAGCTCTGTGACCAGAGTTGGGAGTAGGAATTTGTTCCCATCAAGAATCCGCCAAACGCTCAGAAGATCTCTTCCAGACAGATGGTCTGATGCCGCTGCGGGCCCACGGCAATCAGGAAAACCGGCACCCCCGCCAGTTCGCTCAGGCGGGCCAAATAGTTTCTTGCTGCCGGGGGCAACTCCTCCATGCTCCGCGCCTCTCCGATCCCGACCTGCCAGCCGGGCAGCTCCTCGTAGACCGGCTCACAGTCGGCTAAAAGACCGCTGTCGGCGGGGAAGTCCTCCAGGAGTTCGCCGCCGCAGCGATAGGCCACGGCGATCTTCAGCATCGGCAACGGGTCGAGCACGTCCAGCTTGGTCACCGCGAGGCCGCTCAATCCGTTCACCCTTGCCGCGTAGCGCAGGGCCACGGCGTCCAACCAACCGCATCGCCTGGGCCTGCCGGTAGTGGTGCCGTACTCTCCGCCCCGCTCCCGCAGCAACTCTCCTTCCTTTCCCCCGATTTCAGTCGGGAAGGGCCCCTCGCCTACCCGAGTGCAGTAGGCTTTGACTACCCCGATTACCCGCTGGATGCGGGTGGGACCGACTCCGCTTCCCAGGCAGGCGCCGGCGGCTACCGGGTAGGAAGAGGTGACGTACGGATAGGTCCCGTGGTCGAGGTCCAGGAGGGTACCCTGGGCGCCCTCGAACAGCACCTTCTGCCCGGCGTCCAGCGCTTGGTTGACGAGCAGCGAAGTATCGGCCGCGTAGGGCCGCAGCCGTTCGGCCAGCCTGAAATATTCATCCACCAATCCTGCACCGTCCAGCGTGGGCCGGCCCCAGGCGGCCAGGGTCTGGTTCACCAGTTCGACGTTGGCCAGGAGGCGATTCCGAAACCGCTCCGGATGGAACAGGTCGGCCACGCGCAGTCCGCGCCTGGCGGTCTTGTCCAGGTAGGCCGGGCCTATCCCCCTGCCGGTGGTGCCGATTCGGCCTCCACCCCGCCGCTCCTCCTCCAGGTGATCCAGCAGGCGGTGGTAGGGCATGACCAGGTGGGCTCCCAGGCTGAGGCGCAGGCCGGACGTATCCACCCCTCGGGCCTCCAGACCGTCCAGCTCTTCTACCAGGCCCCTGGGGTCTACCACTACCCCGTTGCCGATAACGCATACCTTGCCGGGATACAGGATCCCCGAGGGAATCAGGTGCAACTTGAACTCCCTGCCCTCTACTACCACCGTGTGACCGGCATTGCTGCCGCCCTGGTAGCGTACCACCATGTCCGCCCTGGCGGCCAGGTAGTCCGTGACCTTGCCTTTGCCCTCGTCGCCCCACTGCGTGCCGATGATCACTACTGCTCCCATACCGGCATCCTCTTCTCCCTTATGCCCATTTTATCCATTATGCTCCGGGCGGCCAGCACGCCGCTCACCGACGCCTGCGCCAGGCCCCGGGTGATTCCTGCTCCGTCGCCCGCGGCAAACAGGTTTTCAATCTCGGTTTCCAGAGAGGGTTTCAGGCGGAGGCGGGAGGAGTAGAACTTTACCTCCACCCCGTAAAGCAGGGTGTGCCGGGAGGCCACCCCGGGAGCTATCTTGTCCAGGGCCCGAAGCATTTCCATCAGCGAGGTAAGGTGGCGATAGGGAAAAACCAGTGAAAGGTCGCCGGGGGTGGCATCCCGCAGGGTAGGAGCTACCAGTCCTTTCTCCAGCCGCTCCCAGGTGGAGCGCCGGCCGGCCATCAGGTCTCCGAGCCGCTGTACCAGCACCCCGCCGCCCAGCAGATTGGCGAGACTGGCCACGTATTTGCCGTAGGCGATGGGGTCGCGAAAGGGTTCGGTAAAGGTCTTGCTTACCAGGAGCGCGAAATTGGTGTTCGCGGTGCGGCGGTCGGAGTAGGAGTGACCGTTTACCGTGACCACTCCCTCGTTGTTCTCCTTGACCACCTCGCCGTAAGGGTTCATGCAGAAGGTGCGCACCTTATCGTCAAAGGTTGGGGAGTAAAACACCAGCTTGGCCTCGTAGGTGGCCCGGGTGAGGTGCTCCATCACCGTTGCCGGGACTTCTACCCGCACGCCGATATCCACCGGATTTACAGCCGTCCCCAGCCCCAGCCTCCTGGCTTCTTCGGTGAGCCAGGCCGAGCCCTCCCGACCCGGAGCTACCACCACATAATCGGCCCGGAGGACCTCGCCCCCGGCGGTGACCACCCCCTCCACCCGGTCCTCCGAGACCAGGATCGCTTCCGCGGGGGTACGGGTGCGGATGGCAACCCCCTTGTCCAGCAACGCCCGCTGCATGCGGCGCAGTACCTCCCGGGTACGACCGGTACCCAGGTGCCGGATGGGAGCGGGAACGAGTTTGAGGTCGGCAGCCAGTGCCCGGCGCTGGATCTCGTCCAGTGCTCCCGCCCCGTCACCGCCGTAGACCTCAGGCGGGGCGCCGAAATAGAGGTACACGCGATCCACGTAGTCGATCAGGTCCTGAAGGAACCCGCGGTCGACGAATTCGTCCAGCATCCCTCCTACCTCGGGGGAAAGGGTGAGCTTCCCGTCGCTGAAGGCGCCCGCCCCACCCCAGCCGCTCACCGTAGCGCAGGGATGGCAGCGACGGCAGGGCACGCCGTCTTCCTGGGACGGGCAAGACCGCTGCTCCAGGTCGGGGCCCTTTTCCATTATCAGCACGCGCAAGGGCCTGGTGGCCCGGGTAAGTTCCAGGGCGGTAAAAATGCCCGCCGGGCCACTGCCGACGATTATAACCTCGTATCGGCCCAACCTGTTCCCCCTCTTCCGGGCGCTCGAAGCAGCTTCAGTTTAGCAAAGCCCGTACCCGCTGTCAAGGAAGCCGGGACCTGGCCGCCTCCGATGTGCCGGCAAAAGTGGCAAACCGGAAGCCGGAGCTACAGGTCTTCCTCCCGGGCCAGATCCACGAACTTGGTATACTCGGGCAGGAAGGCCAGTTCCACCGTGCCTACCGGCCCGTTGCGGTGCTTGGCCACGATCACCTCGGCAATGCCCCGGCGGTCGGTATGAGGGTCATAGTACTCGGGGCGGTAGAGGAACAGGACCACGTCGGCATCGGCCTCGATGGCGCCGCTCTCCAGAAGATCGGCCATTATGGGCCGCTTGTCCTGGCGCTGCTCCACGCCCCGGTTAAGCTGGGAGAGGACCAGGACGGGAACGTTGATTTCCCGGGCCAGGCCTTTCAGTCCGCGGGAAATCTGGGCTATCTCCTGCTGCCGGTTGTCGAAGCGGCCGTGGCCGCGCATGAGTTGGAGGTAGTCCACCACCACCAGCCCCAGCCCGCGCTCCGCCTGCAGACGCCGGGTCTTGGCCCGCACTTCCAGCACCGTAGCAGCCGGGGAATCGTCAATGTATATGGGTGCCTCCGCCAGGGTGCCCAGCGCCTGGGACAATCTTTCCCAGTCCTCATCCGTGAGGTAGCCGGTGCGCAGCCGGTGCTGGTCGATCATGGCGGTGCTGGCGATGAGCCTTTCCGCCACCTGGGCTTTGGACATCTCCAGGCTGAAGATGGCCACCGGCAGGTGATAGCGCAGGGCTATACTCTGGGCGATATTCAGGCAGAAGGAACTCTTGCCCATGCCCGGCCGGGCGGCGCAGATGATGAGATCGCTGGGCTGCAGGCCGGCCAGAAGCCGGTCCAGATCCTTGAAGGTGGGAAGCCCGGTGACCTCACCCTGGTTCTGGCTCAGGCGTTCCAGCCGCTCCAGGGCGGCGGCTATCAATTCCTTAACGCTGGTAAGTCCCTCCCGGATCTCCCTCTGCCCGAGGGCGAAAACCATCCTCTCGGCCTCGTCCAGGAGTTCCTGAGGGTCTTCGCCTTCCTCGTAGCACCGCTGGATTATCTTCTGGCCCACCTGGATGAGGCCCCGCAGAAGGGCCTTCTCCCGCACTATGCGCGCGTAGTAGGGAGTGTTGCTGGCCGAGGGCACCGATTGCCCCAGAGAAGCCACGTAGGCCATGCCGCCGACCTTCTCCAGCCAGCCCAGGCGGCGCAGCTCCTCCACCACCGTGACCAGGTCAACCGCCTCGCCCCGGTCGCCCATGCCTATGATGGCCTGAAAGAGCAGCCGGTGGGCTTCGTGATAGAAGTCTTCCGGCCGCAGGCTCTCTACCGCCAGGTAGATGGCCTCCCGGTCCACCAGCATGGCGCCCAGGACCGCCTGCTCGGCTTCCAGGCTGTGGGGCAGGGGCCGATTCAGGTCCGCCAACGCCTCTCACCTTCCTGGGGCAGCAAAGACGTAAGGCATGGCCTCCTCGATGGTGCTTATGGGCACCACCTCAATACCGCCCAAACCAGAAGGAAGCTCGGTCTGATTATCCTTGGGTACCAGTACCAACCGCATGCCGGCCTGTCTGGCTCCGTAGATCTTTTCCACCAGCCCGCCGACCGGCTTGATCTTGCCCTGGATGGAGATCTCTCCGGTAATGGCCACGTCCTGATACGCCGGACGCTCCTCAATGGCGCTCAGCAGCGCCAGGCAGATCGCCGCTCCGGCCGAGGGACCGTCGATGTTCCCGCCCCCTACTACGTTGACGTGCACGTCGTAGGCTCCCAGGTCCTTTCCGGTGAGGCGCCTGATTACCGCGGCGGCGTTGAAAACCGAGTCTTTGGCCATGGTACCGGCGGTCTCGTTGAAGCGAATCTGGCCGTGCCCCAGCTCTCGAGCGGGGAAAACCACCGCCTCGATCTCCAGGATACAGCCCACGTAGGAGATGACCCCCAGGCCGAAGACCCGGCCGATCTCGGTGTCGCGGCTGGCCCGGCAGGTCACGTAAGGAACCAGCCGGGCGTTCTGTATTACTTCATAGACCTCGTCCGGGGTAATGGTAACCCGGCGCTTTCCCCGGCCCCTCAGGTACAGGGCCAACCCGTAAGCGTCGGCCAGGATGCCGATGGCCTTGCGGGCCTCGATGGTATATTCGCTGATTATCTCCGGCACCTGCGGCGCCAGCCGCACTCCCAGGCGCCCGGCAGCCTGCCGCACGATGGTCTGGATGTCCTGAGGGCTTAGGGGATCGAAGAATACTTCCGCGCACCGGGAGCGCAGGGCGGGGTGCAGGTCCTCAGGATCGGCAGTAGTGGCACCGATCAGTATAAAGTCTGCCGGTGCGCCCTCCTCAAAGAGCTTCTTAATATAGCGCGGCACGTTGGCATCGTGGGGATCGTAGTACGAGGACTCGAAGTAGACCCTCTTGTCCTCCAGCACCTTCAGCAGCTTGGATACCAGGAGAAGATCCATGTCCCCGATCTCGTCGATGAACAAGACCCCGCCGTGAGCGTCACTGACCAGCCCCAGCTTGGGCTCGGGAACGCCCACCTCGGCCAGATCGCGGCGGGCTCCCTGGTAGATGGGGTCATGCACCGATCCCAGGAGGGGGTTGGTCACCTCCCGCGGGTCCCAGCGCAGGGTGGTCCCGTTAACCTCCACAAAGGGCGCTTCCGGGCCGAAGGGGGTGTTGCCCAGGCGTTTGGCCTCTTCCAGCACCAGCCGCGCGGCGGTAGTCTTCCCTACCCCGGGGGGGCCGTAAAGGATAACGTGTTGGGGAAAAGGCGAGGCCAACTTGGTCAGCAGCGCCCGCACCGCCCGTTCCTGCCCTACGATTTCCTTCAGGCTCCTCGGGCGCATGACCTCAAAGGCCGACCGGGCCAGGCGGACCTGCTCCTTCTTTTCCAGAAAGGCCAGCTTCTTCAGGGTCTGCGCGCTCTCCGGCCCCGCGGCCTCCTTGAGCACCTGCGCCCTTAGCTCCTGCAGGTACTCCTCCTGCCGGCGCTGAATGCGCTCGTTGACCTTGCGCTCCAGCTGCTCCTCCACGGAGCGCCTGGCCACCAGGTCCGCCAGCACGTCCTCCACATCAGCCAGTATCCTGGGAATCTCCCGGGTAGGCGGCACCTGGTCCAGGGTGGGATCGTCGTAGACCAGCCTCTGCAGGGCCAGAACCCTCTCGGCCAGGCGGGAGGAGCGCAGGAGTTCCAAGGCCTCCAGCTTGCTGGCCCGCAGCACCAGCTGATCCGGCCCGTACAACTCGGCCAGTATGTTGTAAAGAGCCGCTACCCGGCGGCTCAGCTGACCTCCTCGGACCTGATGGGCTACCGTGCTCATGCCTAATCCCTCCCCGCCACCCGGACGTTAATCGTGGCTGAAATCTGGGGGTGCAGGCGGATGACCACCGGATACGAACCTACTGCCTTGATGGGAGAAGACAACTCTATCTTACGCTTGTCGATCCCGACCTGAAATTCCCTGGCCAGGGCCTCGGCTATCTCTTTGTTGGTTACCGCCCCGAATAACTTGCCCCCCTCGCCGCTCCTCACCGCGATGACGACCTCCCGGCCCTCGAGTTTGGCGGCGGTCTGCCGGGCCTTCTCGGCCTGGCGCCGTTCCTTGGCCAGGCGCACCCTTTCTTTCTCCGCCGCCTCCTGGACCAGGCCTTCCTCGGCCGGTACCGCCAGGCCCCGGGGCAAAAGGTAGTTGCGCCCGTAGCCGTCCGCAACCTCCACTACTGCTCCGCGACGACCGAGCTTGGGCACGTCCTGAATAAGGATTACCTTCACCCGTCTCACCCTCCCCCCTTCGGGCCTTCCGGCGCCAGCCGGCGAAAGTTGAGCCAGGGATCGAACAGTCCCAGCGCCACCAGCACCGCGACCCCTAAGGGTAAGTACAGTACCAGGGGAAGAATTACCAGCGCCTTTATTGCCGGCGGGAGCAGCATATGTCGGTAAAGGTGGATCAGCACCGCCAGGCCGAACAGGGCCAAAACCGGCACGTAGGCGGCCATTACGTTTACCCCCACGGTGACCGCCGCAGCACTACCGGCACGGTCACCGGCCAGGTACGCCGCCAGCCCGAAGATCAGCCCCCACACCGCCGGCCAGGGAAGCTGCCAATGCGAGAAGGGGGGCAGCGAAGGCACGGTGCGCCACCGCTTGACCGCCCACCGACCGGCAAAGTACACCACCACGGCTCCGGCCGTCGTCTCCCACGCCAGCAGGGCGGGATACAGGACACCTACCCACGAAGCCAGGCTCTCCAGAGACTGCTGAAGCTGGACCGCGCTTAGCCCCTGGGCGACCATGGCCTCCAGCAAACCGGTTTCCCGATAGAGCTCCAAGGCCGACTCGACCCCACGGGCCAAGGCGGCCTTCCATTGCGCCCAGGCCAGGGCCAAGCTGGGCAGACAGGGCAACAGGCCTGCGGCCAGGGCGGTCCCCCCGATCAACAGGGTAACCCCCGCTCCCTTTTGCGCCCGCAGCCCGCTCCCGTAGGCCAGCCCGGCCATTGCCGGGCCCAGGAGCCCCAGGAATGCCTGCTCCAATCCTTGGACGGACCCGAGCAGTCCCAGCCAGGCTCCGGCCGCAGCCACTCCCGCCGGCCAGCCCCACAGGGCCACCACTACGGTAAGCGGGAGGGCCCAACCTATACGCAACCCGGCCAGGCCGGGAGGAGCGAGCACCGCAGCCAGCATTACCCCTGCCGAGGCTGCCGCCGCCCATATCCCGCGCACGCTTCAACCCCCAACCCTTACTCCACGGTGTAAGGCAAGAGCGCAATATTGCGGGCCCGCTTGATGGCCAGGGTTAGCTGCCTCTGGTGCCGGGCGCAGTTGCCGGTTATCCTCCTGGGAAGGATCTTACCTCTCTCGGTGGTATACTTGCGCAGCCGGTTCACGTCCTTATAGTCTACTACGGCAATCCGGTCCACGCAAAAACTGCAAATACGCTTACGCGAACGGCGTTTATCCCTCTTGGCCATAAACAGTTCCGATCTCCTTTCTGGCACCCTCCAGAGGGTTACTCTCCGGCCGGATTGATCTAACCGTATTCCCGGAAGGCTTCGCCTAGATGGGCAGATCCTCTTCTCCCAGAGGCAGATCCTCCAGGCCCTCCAACCCCTCCAGCTCCGGCCCCAGCTCTCCTGCGGGTTCGGCAGCCCGCGGCCGGTCCAGAAAGCGCACGGTGTCCGCCACCACCTCGGTGGCGCGCCTCCTGACGCCGTCCCGGCCCTCGAAGCTCCGGGTACGCAGGTGACCGTCTACCGCCACCAGGCGCCCTTTAACGAGGTTGTTGGCACACACCTCCGCCAGTTTCCTCCAGGTAACGATGCGGATGAAGTCCGTCCCCCTCTCTCCTTCTCGGTTGACGTAGGGACGGTCCACCGCCAGGTCAAAACTGGTGACCGCTACCCCCTCCGGAGTGTAACGCATTTCCGGGTCACGGGTAAGGCGGCCGACGAGTATCACCCGGTTGAGCAAAGCCACCACCACCCTATCCTGCCTGTTCTGCCTTCTCCGGTTGCTGGGGCTTGGCCGCAGCCTTCTCCGGCCGCCGCACGATCAGGTACCGGATCACCTGGTCGCTGATCTTGAATACCCTTTCCAGCTCTCGCGCCGCCGCCGGCCGGCTCCGGAAGTGCAGCAACACGTAGTAGCCCTCGCGAAACCTGTTAACCTCGTACGCCAGCCGGCGCTTACCCCAACGGCTAACCTGCTCTACTTCTCCGCCCTCCTCCTGGATAAGGCGGTTGAAGCGCTCGATCTGCGCCGCTATCTCTTCCTCCTCCAGATCCGGGCGAAGCACGTACATGACCTCATAGGCCCGCACGTCTACACCTCCTCCCTGTGGACTAGCGGCCCCTTCCGTTCGGCCTGGCCGGGAAGGAGCAGGGAAATCACCCCGTGGGGGCTCGCCCTATTATAGCACAGCCCGCCCACGCTAACAATACGACCGACCCTGAGGTCTGAGTCAACAGGTTCCGGGTGATATATTTTCCTTCCAAATTTGGAAAGAACGTTCCGGGACATCCACTGGAAATTGAGTAAGGTTGACCAGGTTTTCAAACTGTGCCAATCCAAGTAGGTGATGACAGGTCTAGTGTGCTAGTGGAATCTAGGTCTGAAGGTCCTCCTTTTTGGTGTGAGTGACATGGTAACCGAATTGTGCCTCCAGGGTATGAGTGCAGCACTTGTGCCGATAAGTTTGCCGGCTGATCCGGCCTATACCGTCCAGTTGTTCCAAACCTTGCTTGGACGGGGCACTCACCCGCACATTACGGCAATCTCTACCAGTCAAACGCGGTCAATCTCAAGACGGCTCTGTAGCAGGTAAAGATGGTCACCTGCTTCTTTCGGCGCCAGAGGGCTTGGTTCAGCCACGGTCTAGCAGTAGCGTTGCCGGAGCCGAGAAGATATTGTGGCGGTCAAAGATCAGTTCGCTTGCCCGCCCACCAGGGCCGTACTAAGGCGGTAGTGACGGTGACGGTTCTTGAGGCGGTTTGACCACCGCTTAGTAGAGGCTAAATCCCTCCCGCAGGATCTGGCGGAATAGCTCGGCATAACCGTCTGTTCCCCGGTCTAGACAGGGAAAATGTCCCCTTCTTATGGCCGGCTCCACCCGGTGTACGGCCTTTTTTAGTAGTTGCGCCGCCGAGGATACGACCTTTTCTTCGTTTTTCCTCAACCGGCTGGTGAGCTGTTGGGTGTAAAGGTGGAGTTTGCCGTTTATTAGGGCAAACAGTACGTTGGCTAGACACCCTAGCCCCGTCGCTGACCAGGCCCGGCCCCGGGTGCGGGCCTTGAATTTGCCCACGTTGGATTCGCCGCTTCCCAGCCCTCTTAGGCCTTCGCAACTGTACCCCAGTTGTGCCAGTCTGATCCGGTAGTCCAGGATGTACTCGCGGTCTTGTTCTACCAGCCTCTTTAGCGCCTGTACCTTGGGCCGGGCGTCTTCGTTTGCCCTTTGCCCCGCTTGGTCCATTATCCTTATCAGTCGGTCCAGCTCGTTGTCCCGAAGGGCAATAAGCGCCTTTTTCTTTAGGCTTTCCTCCCAGCTTAGGGCCCTTTGCACTTCCCGGGCTATGTGAAACCGGTCGTACTGGTAGATCGCCAGGGGGAAGTACTCTACCCCTTTTCTTATCCATTCCGCGCCGTCTCCGTTTATCACTACCAGGGTGGTTTCTAGCTCGTAGTAGCGGTCCAGTTTTTCGTATACGTCCTCCCAAAACTCCTGCGGCGTGCCCTGATCTTGCAGGTGCTTGAACAAAGGTATGGTCTCGTATTCCTGGCTTTGGGGATAGCGCGGCCGCCAGCCTTCATGCACTACTGCCAGCCGGCTCTCCCTTTTCCTGTGCCTCTTCCGCCTCCCCTTCTTGCCCTGCCTTCCCGTCCACAGCCCGTCCGCTTCGATGAACACTATCCCGGTTTTCTTAGACCGCCTTTCCTCCGGCTGCTCCTTGGCGATTACCTCCCCGGTCTTTAGCACCATCTGCCTTATGCCTTCGTGGCTGATCAGCCTTTCCCCCATGATCTCCTCGAGCCGGCCCGGGCCGCCCGGTAGGACGGCCCCTGCGCCGCTAAACTCACCGCTACCTTCGCTAGCCCCGGGCTTACCCGCTGATACGGCGAAAGCTTTAGCCTCTCGTCCAGCAAATACACCCCTTCCCCCGTGGCCAGGTCCAGGTAGTAGCGCCGCTTAAACCTTATGGGCCCAACCAGGCTGTCCACTACCCTCTCTTCGATCTCTTTGGCCTTATAACGATTGCGGTCCCTTACTAACGCAAAATATTTGTCCAGGTCCTCAAGGATTCTGGCCAGTGCCTCGCGAATTATGGCTATGGCCAGACGAAATACCAGTAGCTCCAGGTCTTCAAAACTTAATTCGCTCCACTTGGCCTTCACTTTGACAGAGACCCTCCCCTCGGGTTTTGGTTTGGTTCCTTCCCTTTCTCAATTCCCAGGGTTGGGTCTCTTTCCCTTCTTCTTGTACCCAAGATTCCCGGAAATACTTTACTCTAACACCCTGAGCTATTTGCGTTGACCCCGCTGTTGCCGTGAGGATGGCAGTTATTGGAGCCGGTTTAGCGGACTCTAGCCAACCGCAGGCTTGCCCTGTTGTCAACTATAGGAACATTATCCATCAGGTGTAACCTGAGTGGGCCAAAAGGGATATACCAGCCCCCTTGCCGTACCGAATTCGTTTTGGGGCCCCGTCTCGGTTAGGCGGCGCTGACCAGGCGGCGCAGGTTTTGTACCTTCTTCTCTCTCACTCTTCCTAAGGCCATGACCAGCATTACCAACAGGGCCAGGGTGCACCTTAGGGTCATCTTCTTTAGCCCCCGGATGTAGTGCTCCTCAAAGCCAAATACCCGGTCCAGCCGGCTGTTTACCCGTTCTACCACGGTGTGCTTCTTGTAGATGCTCTTCCAGGCGTAGCTAGACCGGGCCAGGGGAGTGAAGATCCGAGGGTCTTCTTTGAGCGGGATCCTTACCGCGCCTTTCACCCGGCAACGGTCCATGCCCATACAGGTTA
>JANLFO010000036.1 GCA_024653205.1 Clostridia bacterium
CAGTACGAACGGGGAGCACCCGGTACCGCCCGTGGGAAAGTGGGGATAACTCAGGTGTGCGGGCCCTTGTCAAGGGCGCGGCCGCAGCGCTATATTGATGGCGCGTTGCTGTCCGGCCGCGGGATGCCGCCGGGTACGGGACGGAGTCAGCGAAGGGGGTCGCGCAGTCGATGGTGGGAGAGGAGAAGACGCTGGAGAGCACGAGGGTCTTTTCCGGCAGGGTGATCGGCGTACGCGTGGACCGGGTGCGGCTGCCTGACGGAAGGGAGAGCACCCGAGAGGTGGTGGAGCACCGGGGGGCGGTGGTCATCGCCGCCCTGAACGACCGGCAGGAGGTCATGCTGGTCCGCCAGTTCCGGAAGCCGGTGGAGGCGGTGCTGTGGGAGTTGCCGGCCGGAACCCTGGAAGAGGGAGAAGAGCCGCTGGCCTGCGCCCGGCGGGAACTGAAGGAGGAAACCGGCCTCGAGGCCGAGGAGTGGGTGCCGGTAACGCAATTCTACTCCAGCCCGGGCTTCTGCAACGAGAGGCTGCATCTCTTCTGGGCCGGCCGCCTGCGTCAGGGTAAGGCGGCCACCGACGCCGACGAGAATCTCACCGGCCATTGGGTGCCTCTGGAGGAGGCCCTGGAAATGGCCCGGCGCGGCGAGATCGCCGATGCCAAGACCCTGGTGGGACTTCTTTCCCTGAGATACTGGCGCCGGTAACCGAAGGCCGGGGCGAGGAGGGAAGAGAGCCTGCGTTTGTATCTGGCCACGGACGCCAGCGGGGCGGCCGAGGCGGCCCGCAGGGGCCAGGTGGTAATGATCGTGGACGTGGTGGACATGTCTACCACGCTGGAAAGCGCGCTGGACGCAGGGGCGCTGGCCGTGTTCGGAGCCAGCCCGGCAGCAACCCTGCGCCGGCCACCGGCGCGGGTGTGCCCCACCGGGATAGGCTACGCTGCCGGTTGCGAGGCGCAGGCCCTGGGGGCAGAAGTGGTGGTGGTGGCCGAGCCCCGGGCGGGCTGCCGGAACGACCGCCTGCGGCAGGCGGGTGCGGTGCTGGCGGGGTTGCGCGCCGCCGGTGCCCGGGTGGCGGCGGTGGTGCCCAACCTGGGCAAGGAAACCCCGCGCCTGCACCCCTTAGAGGGGAAGGTAGTGGTGGCGGTCACGGCCAGCGGGGGAGTGGCCTACGACGCCGCCTTCACCGCCGGCGGCAGGGTGATCACCGGCACGGTAGCCCGGACCTACCGGGCCCGAGGCTTGGAGCCGGCCAGACGGGCGGCCGTTCGGGCGCTGACCGTTGCCCGGCAGGAGAGCCGCGACGTATGCGTGGTGGCGGCAAGCGGCCGCTCGCTGGAGGACCTGCTGGCCGCGCGCTTTCTGCTTCGTCTCCTGCAGGCCCTGAGTTATCCGCGGTTTCCGCCGGCAGTTCTGGTTCCACCGAGCACCTAAAGCCTCGCGGGGCACCGGACTCGGCGTCCGCCAGGTGCAGGCCTCGACGGGCGGGGAGCATGTTTCTTTCCTCGGCGGCATAGGGATTGAAAGAAAGGACGGCAAGGGCCCGCCGGGGGGAGACAAGTTTGAAGATGGGAGAGGACCCGCGACTTATCCTGTGGTTGACGCTGTTCTTCGTCTGCGGCCTGATCGGGGGTGCGGCGGTGGTGCGGGGGATGAGCCCGGAGCACTCGGCGGAACTTGCCGGCTTCCTGGACCTTTCCCTGGCGGGCTTGAGCACCGCTCCGCCGGAGGGATCGTTGCTGGCGCGTAAGGCCTGGGTACAGAATCTGGGCTTCACCCTGCTGCTGGGATTCCTCGGACTTACCGCCATAGGCGTGCCGGTGGTGCTGGCGCTCATCACCTGGCGGGGCTTTACCCTCGGTTTTACCGTAGGCTTTCTGATTGCCGAGAAGGCCTCCGCCGGGCTGCTGATTTCCGCTCTGGCGGTGCTTCCCCCGAATGTCTTCTACATCCCCGGTTTCTTCTTGGCCGGAGCGGCGGCCATAAATCTATCCCTGCGTCTTCTGCGGGGAGGCCGGTTTTCCTTTCCGCTTAATTGGTGGGAGCAGGTGGGCGGCTACCTGGCGGTACTGGTAATGGCCCTGGCCCTGGTGGCGGTTGGCGGTCTGCTTGAGGCCTATCTCAGCCCGGGAGTGATGCGCTGGGTCGTATCCAGGACGTACGGTTGAGGAGAAGGAATCTGCATTCGGGTGTGGAACTAGTAAGCGGCATGGCTGGCGGAGCGGGGAATCAAATGGACGGTTGGGAAGATCGGTTCTTGCACTACTTGGCCATTGAACGCGGACTGGCCGAGAACTCACTGGTTTCCTATCATCACGACCTTCAGCAGTACCTCAGCTTCTTGGCCGAGCGGGCCGCCAGGGCGGAGGAAGGGACCACCGGCCTTATCCTGGCCTACCTGCAGACCCTGGAACAGAAGGGAAGGAAGCCCACCACCATCTCCCGGCACCTGGCCACCCTCAAAGCCTTCTACCACTTTCTCCTGCGAGAGCAGGTGGTGGCGCGCGACCCGACCGCAGAGCTGGAGGCCCCGCGGATGGGACGTCGCCTGCCCCGGGTGCTGAGCGTGGAGGAGGTAGAGTTCCTGCTCGGGCAGCCCCAGACCGGCCGTGCGTCGGGCCTGCGGGATAAGGCCATGCTGGAGCTGCTGTACGCCACCGGCTTTCGGGTATCGGAATTGGTGTCGCTAAACGTGGAGCAGATTAACCTGGAGATGGGCTTCGTGCGTTGCCTGGGCAAGGGACAGAAGGAACGCCTGGTGCCGGTCGGCTCGGTGGCCGTCTACTGGGTGCGCCGGTACCTGGAGCGTGCCCGGCCGCAGCTGGTAAGGGAACGCAGCGTGGAGGCGCTCTTCGTGAATCACCACGGCCAGCGCCTCACCCGCCAGGGATTCTGGAAGATCCTGAAAAAGTACGCCCGCAAGGCCAATATAGGAACCAACATTACGCCTCACACCCTGCGGCACTCCTTCGCCACCCACCTGTTGGAAAACGGGGCCGACCTGCGCGTGGTGCAGGAACTCCTCGGTCACGCGGACATAACCACCACCCAGATCTACACCCATCTCACGCGCCGCCACCTGCGGGAAATCTACCGGCAGACCCACCCGAGGGCCTAACCGGTCTGGAGGCAGGATCGGTTGACCCGAGCCCTGGTTATCGTTCTGGACAGTGTCGGAGTAGGCGCCCTTCCGGACGCCGACCGGTACGGTGACGCCGGGACCAATACGCTGGTCCACGTAGCCGAGGCCGTGGGGGGCCTGCACCTGCCCCACCTGGGCCGCCTGGGGCTGGGCAACATCCTTGCCGTGCCGGGGGTGGCGCCCGAACCTCGTCCCCTGGCCAGCTACGGAAAAATGGCCGAACGCTCGGCCGGTAAGGACACCACCAGCGGCCACTGGGAACTCATGGGGCTTATCCTGGATCGCCCCTTTCCGGTGTATCCCGACGGCTTTCCGCCGGAGATAATCGGCGCCTTTGAGCAGGCGATAGGTCGACCGGTGCTGGGGAACCGGCCCGCCTCGGGGACGGAGATAATTGCCGAGTTGGGGGAGCAACACCTCAGGACCGGTTATCCCATAGTGTATACCTCTGCCGACTCGGTATTTCAGATCGCCGCCCACGAAGAAGTGATACCGGTGGAGGACCTCTACCGGTACTGCCTTATTGCCCGTCGCCTCCTGGCCGGTAAACACGGCGTGGGACGGGTGATCGCCCGTCCCTTCCTGGGGCGCCCCGGGGCCTTCTATCGGACCGCCCGGCGCCGGGATTTCTCCCTCCCGCCTCCCCGGCCTACCCTCCTGGACCGCCTCAAGGAACACGGGCACGAGGTGGTGGGTATCGGAAAGATAGAGGATATATTCGCCGGCCGGGGGCTGACCCGGATCTACCATACCGAAGATAACCAGGACGGGGTGGCAAAGACGCTGGAGGCCCTGAAGCAGTCGGCCTCGGGATTGGTTTTCACCAATCTCGTGGACTACGACATGCTTTACGGGCACCGCAACGACCCCGTCGGTTACGCCCGCGCCCTGGAGCAGTTCGACGCCCGGGTTCCGGAGATAATTTCCGCCCTCAGACCCCGAGATTTCTTGGTGATCACCGCCGACCACGGATGTGATCCCACCACTCCCGGGACCGACCATACCCGCGAGTACGTGCCGCTGCTGGCCCTGGTGGCGGGGAACGGTGAAGCCAGAGATCTGGGAACTCGTGAAACCTTTGCCGACGTAGCGGCTACCCTGGCCGAAGTTTTCGGGCTTCCGGCTCCTGAGGCCGGGACAAGCTTTTGGGGGGAGATGGGTGACGGACTGGACGGCGGTCGATGAGGCGGTCGCCTGCCTTCGGGGCCGCCTGGGCCTGGTGCCGGAGGTGGGGTTGGTGCTGGGTTCCGGCCTGGGCGAGGTGGCTGCGGAGCTGGAGGTAAAGGCCGCGCTGCCCTACACGGAAATCCCTCATTTTCCCCGGGCCACGGTTCCCGGGCACCAGGGGCAGGTGGCGGCCGGGTACTGGAGAGGCAGGCCGGTTCTGGTCTTCCGGGGCCGGCTGCACTACTACGAGGGTTACTCTCTGGCCCAGGTGACCTTCCCGGTCCGCGTTTTCGCCGGCCTGGGAGGGGAGATCCTGGTTCTTACCAACGCCGCCGGCGGCTTGAGACGCGATTGGCAGGCGGGGGAACTCATGCTCATCCGCGATCACCTCAATTTCATGGGCGACAATCCCCTGCGCGGACTGACCGACCCGCGTCTGGGCCCCCGCTTTCCCGAGCTTTCTCAGGCCTACGATCCGGAGTTGCGGCGGTGGGCCGTGGAGGCGGCCCGGCGGGCGGGTCTGCGGTTACGGGAGGGAGTCTATGCCGCCGTTTCCGGCCCCAGCTACGAGACGCCGGCGGAGGCCCGCTTCCTGCGCCGGGCGGGTGCGGATGCCGTAGGCATGTCCACGGTTCCCGAGGTGATAGTGGCCCGGCAGGTGGGCCTGCGGGTGCTGGGCATTTCCTGCCTGACCAACGTTCTCTTCTCCGATGAGGTTGCGGATCACGAGCAGGTGGTAAGCCGGGCGCGCGAAGCCTCTCGGGCTCTGGATCGGCTGCTGGACGAGTTCCTGAGAGGATCGCCGGAGAAGGAGCGGTAGAAATGACCGGGGTTGCGGGGCTGATTGCCCACAAGCAGCGGGGGGGAAGGCACGGTCCGGAGGAGATCGCCTTCCTGGTCGAGGGCTACCTCAGGGGAACCGTCCCCGACTACCAGATGGCGGCCTGGCTGATGGCCGTGTACTTCCGGGGCCTGGATGCCGAGGAGACCTGGGCGCTGACCCGGGTTCTGGTTCAATCCGGCGAGGTCCTGAACCTGGATGCAGTTCCCGGCATTAAGGTGGACAAGCACAGCACCGGAGGGGTCGGCGACAAGACCACCCTGGTGGTGGCGCCCCTGGCAGCCGCCCTGGGGCTGAAGATGGTTAAGCTCGCCGGCCGCAGTCTGGGGCATACCGGGGGTACTCTGGACAAGCTTGAAGCCATCCCCGGCCTGCGGGTGGAGCTTTCCCGGGAAGAGATAATTGCCCAGGCCGCGCGCACGGGGGTGGTGGTGGCCGGGCACACCGCGGAGCTGGTGCCCGCGGATCGGAAGCTTTACGCCCTGCGCGACGTCACCTCCACCACCGACTGTCTCCCCTTGATAGCCGCCAGCATCATGAGCAAGAAGATCGCCGGCGGGGCCCAGGTGATCGTTCTGGACGTGAAGGTGGGAGAGGGGGGGTTCCTGCCCGGGCTGGAGGAGGCGAGACGCCTGGCCCAGACTATGGTAGAGCTGGGCCGGCGGGCGGAAAGGCCCACGGTGGCCGTGCTCAGCCGCATGGACCAGCCCTTGGGCCGGGCGGTAGGGAACGCGCTGGAAGTCCGGGAGGCGGCAGCGGTACTGCAGGGCGGCGGCCCGCCGGACGTAAGGGAGCTTTCCCTGGCGCTGACCGCACAGCTCCTGCTCCTGGCCGGCCAAGTCCGCACCGCAGAAGAGGGGAGGGCGCTGGCCGAAAGAGCCCTGGCCGAGGGGCGGGCCTGGGAAAAGTTCCGGGAACTGGTGGCCGCGCAGGGGGGGCGGGTGGAGGCCCTTGAACCGGGCGGGCTAGCGGAGGCCCGCTACCAGGTACCGGTCAGGGCTCTCCGGGGGGGATACGTGCGGCGGGTCGCCGCCAGGCCCATCGGCGAGACCGCCCGGGCGCTGGGCGCGGGCAGACAGGTGTTGGGGCAACCGGTCGATCCGGCGGTGGGGATAACGGTGGAAGCCAAGGTGGGCGATCGGGTGGGCGAGGGAGAGGTATTGGCCCGGCTGCACGCGCAAGATCGCGGCCTGGCGGAAAGCCTGGCCCGAAGGCTCGCCGGGGCCTGGGAAATCGGCGAGGAGCCCCCCAAGGAGGAACCGCTGGTATACGAAACCCGGCCGTAGGCCTCGCATATTACCTCCTTCCGGCGGTCAGGCTAGAGGTGGAGCCTAAGCTGGAATACGCCGGGAGGGAATGGCCTTGCGTTGGCTTGGATGGTGTACGGCAGGGATTCTTTTCTTTGTCTGGCTGGTGGCGACCCCCGGCCGGGCCGCCGCCGAGGCCGCCGCTTCCCAGGTGCCTCGGATTGAGGGTAAGGGAGCCATACTCATGGAGGCGGAGACCGGGGAAGTACTGCTGGAGCAGGAGGCGGACACCCGGTGGTATCCGGCCAGCGCCACCAAGGTGATGACCCTGCTCTTGGCCCTGGAGGCGGTAAAGGAGGGACGGGCCAGCCTGGAGGACCGGGTGGTGACCAGCGAGCACGCTGCGGGTTACGGTGGGTCGCAGGTGTGGCTGGAACCCGGGGAGGCCTTCACCTTAAGGGAAATGCTTCTGGCCGTAGCCGTGGGCTCGGCCAACGACGCCAGCGCGGCGGTGGCCGAGCACCTGGCCGGCTCGGAGGCCGCCTTCGTGGAGCAAATGAATGCCAAGGCCCAGGAATTGGGAGCCCTCAACACCCACTTCGTCAACAGTCACGGACTGCACCATCCCGAACACTACACCACCGCCCGGGACCTGGCTCTGATGGCCCGCTACGCGGTGCAGCAGGTACCGGAGATAGCGGACTTCACCAGCGTGAAGGAGTATACTTTCCGGGAAAAGCCCAAGCTGGTCCTGTACAACACCAACAAGCTCCTCTGGTGGTACCCGGGTACGTTGGGTCTCAAGACCGGGACCACCCCGGAGGCAGGCAGGACTCTGGTAGCCGTAGCCGAAAGGGACGGTCTGCGGCTGGTGAGCGTGGTTCTGGGGGTGGGCAAACCGCGGGGGCACTTCGTAGAATCCATGAAGCTCCTGAATTACGGGTTTGCCCGTTACCGCTGGCAGGAGTTTTACCCTGCCGGGCGTCCGGTAGCCCAGGTTCGGGTGGCCAAGGGAGCTGCCGAGAAGGTGGCCGCCGTGACGGCGGAAAGGGTGGGACTGGTCCTGCGCAAGGATGGCGGCGAGCAGGGAGAGGTAAGGGTGGAGACCTATCCCGAGGTCCGGGCTCCGGTCAGGGAAGGGCAGCCGGTAGGTGCCGCCGTAGTATATAAGAACGGCCGGGAGGTACGCCGGGTGCCGCTGGTGGCGGGAGCCGAGGTGGCCCGGGCCACACTCTGGCAGGAGATGGGAAGATCGCTCGGCCGAGTGCTGATTCTTGGAAATTCTGCCACTATGTAGAAGGAATCCCCGTCTTCCCGGCGAATACCGTTTTGAGAAGTGCGGTTTACGGGGGGAGCGGGGTGCGACTGGATTGCTACGTGTACGGAAGGAACCTGGTGGCCCGGCCGGTAGGCGAGCTCGATTTATCGGTAGCCGACCGGTTCCGGATCCAGTTGGAACGGCATCTGGCCGCCGGGGGGGTCAAGAACCTGGTTCTGGACCTTTCCCGGGTTTCTTTCATCGACAGCTCCGGTCTGGGCGTGATCCTCGGGCGTTATCGTCGCCTCAGGGCCCTGGGAGGAGAAGTGGCCATTGTAAACCCTTCGCCTTCGGTAAACCGGCTGTTAATCCTGGCCGGGCTGCACCGGTTGGTGCGTTTCTACGGTAGCGAGGAGGAGGCGCTGGGGAGCCTCGAAAGGGGGAGCGGGGATGAGTGAGATTGTCAACAGCATGCGGCTTGAGTTTTTGAGCCGCAAGGAGAACCTGGGCCTGGCCAGGGTGGCGGTGGCCTCTTTCGCCTCGCAACTGGACTTCACCCTCAACGACCTGGAAGAGATAAAGGTGGCCGTATCCGAGGCCGTGACCAACGCCATCGTACACGGATACGAGAACCAGGCGGCGGGTCTGGTCCGCATTGCCTGTAACCTTTATCCCGACGCGCTGGAGATCATCGTAAACGACGAGGGCAAAGGCATGGCCGAGGTGGCCGCCGCCCTGGAGCCCGGCCGGGCTGCGGAAGGCGACCACGTGGGCCTGGGCTTCATCTTCATGCGTTCCTTTATGAACGAGGTGCAGGTGGATTCCGCGCCCGGCCGGGGGACTACGGTGAGACTGGTGAGGCGTCTCGGCCAACCCCTCCAGGCCTGCGCCCGCCAGAACTAGGAACGGCCATGTCAGGTTCTCTCTCCGACATGAATCTCCCTCGGTTCCCCATGCTGACCGAGGAACAGACCCGCGAGCTCCTGGCCAGGGCCCGGGAAGGGAATCAGGAGGCCCGCCAGACCCTGATAAACTGTCACCTGAAGCTGGTCTTCAACCTGGTGCGGCGTTTTGAGCACCGGGGATACGACCTGGAGGACCTGTTTCAGGTGGGCACCATCGGGCTCATTAAGGCCATAGACAAGTTTGACCTCGCCTACGAGGTCCGCTTTTCCACCTACGCCGTTCCCATGATTGTGGGCGAGATAAGGCGCTTTCTGCGGGACGACCACCCGGTAAGGGTAAGCCGCGCCCTGCGGGAGGTTGCCTGGAGAGTACATGCCATGCAGGAGAAGCTCAGCAAGGAACTGGGTCGCGAACCCTCGGTGGCCGAACTGGCCGAGGCGCTCTCGGTACCCAGGGAAGAGATCGTGGCCGCCATGGAAGCCCTGCAGACCCCGGAATCCATTCACGAGAAGGTATACGAGGACGACGGAGACCCGCTGCTCCGATTGGATCAGCTAGGCGATATTCCGCAAAGTGCGACCTGGTTTGACAGAATTGCCTTAAAAGACATAATTCGACGCCTGCCCCCGAAGCAGAGGCAGGTCATCGTGCTGCGCTTCTTTGCCGACTATACCCAGTCTCAGGTGGCCCAGATCATGGGCCTTTCCCAGGTTCAGATCTCCCGTCTGGAAAGGCAGGCCCTGGCCAACCTCCGCAAATTCCTGGAGGCCCGGGAGGCCGATTGAGCCGGCATACCCGGCAGGCCGGGCGCAGATAATAGCATCGGCCGAGAAACTTGCAGGAGGCAGTGAGGGTGAAATGCACGTTAAGGTAATCGAGCTCGTGGGCGAATCGGCAAATAGCTGGCAGGAGGCGGTGGAGAACGCCGTGGCCGAGGCCGCGCGCACCATTCCCAACATCAGCGGAGTGGAGGTATACAACTTTACGGCCAACGTGGCCAACGGCCGCCTGACCGAGTACAAGGCCAACGTGAAGATTGCCTATGCCGAAGGTGCGCCCGGCTAGAGAATCAGGGTGAGTCACGATGCCCGAGCCGTTGGATGGCCAGCTTAGGCGGCAGCAACAGCAGTACGATCAGGCCGCCTATCAGAAACTGGTGGGCCAGAGCAAGCCCAAACCGCCGGTGGCGAGAAACGCTCTGGCCGCCTTTATCCTGGGGGGTGCTCTGTGCGCCCTGGGCCAGCTGATAGTGCTGCTGCTGGTGGGCGCGGGCATGTCCCCGGCCGAGGCCACCACGGCCACGGCCATGATCATGGTCTTCCTGGGCGCGCTACTCACCGGTTTGGGAGTTTACGACACTCTGGCCAAGTGGGGCGGGGCCGGGGCCATAGTCCCCATTACCGGCTTCGCCAACTCCATCGTGGCCCCGGCCATGGAATTCAAGCACGAGGGTTTCGTATTCGGCGTGGGCGCCCGGATGTTTACCGTGGCCGGACCGGTCCTGGTGTACGGTCTGGTCACGGCCATCCTCATGGGACTGTTGACCTGGGTGCTGAAATAGGCACCTGTCCAACCGGCAGGAGACTTCTCCCGGGGCGAGAATTGGGTTCTAGGTGGTGAGAGGGCCGGTACGAGGGGGCCGGGACCCGCGCAGCGGGTACAACCGGCAGGCCGGCAGGGGGGAGGGTTACCGTGCCGGTGCGGCTTACCTTCTACGACGGCGTGGGGTGCATTGGCGGCAACAAGATCTTGCTGGAAGACGGCCCGGCGGCGCTCTTCCTGGATTTCGGCACCAGCTTTTCCGCCGAGGCCAAGTTCTTCGACGAGTTTCTGGGCCCCCGCAACACCTTCGGCTTTTTCGACCTGCTGGCCCTGGGCATACTGCCGCCCCTGGAGGGGCTCTACCGGCCGGATCTGGAGTACCCGGGGGTATGGGACACCTGCGTGGATCATCCCTGGCGCCGGAGGTTAGATCTTCAGGGAATCGTGCTTACCCACGCCCACCTCGATCACTGCGGCTACCTTTCCTACCTGAGAGCCGATCTGCCGGTGTTCGCCAGCCTCACTACCGCCCTGATCCTCAAGGCGCTGCAGGACACGGGATCGGCCGCCCGGCTGCAGGAGGTTTCCTATACCGCTCCCAGGGAGCTGCGGGAAGGGCTGCTCCGGCCGGCGGACCCTCGCCGTACGGCTTACTGCCGGCGGCCCTACCGGGTATTCGGGCCGGACGAGCTTTCCGAAGCCGCGGCTCGCTTCTGGGATCAGACCTTCGGGTCCCGCCGCCTGGCCGGTCCGGACCTGACCGGGTGCGGCACCGGGACGAAGCTGGGGGAGCTGGAGCTCCGGGTCTGGCCGGTGGATCACTCGGTTCCCGGGGCCGTGGCCGTGGGGGTGCGCACCTCGGCCGGCTGGGTGGTATACACCGGGGACCTGCGGCTTCACGGCCGGCGGGCCGACCTCACCCGCCGCTTCCTGCAGGAGGCGGCCGAACTGGAACCGGCATTCCTGATCTGTGAAGGCACCCACCCGGAAGTGGAAAGGCCGGTGAGCGAAGAAGAAGTAAAGGAGAACTCGCTGGCGGTGGTCCGGGAGGCGCGGGGCCTGGTGGTGGCCGACTTCGGGCCGCGCAACGTCGAACGCCTGCTCTCTTTCCTGGAGATAGCCCGGGCCACGGGCAGGCGGCTGGTGCTCACCGCCAAGGACTTCTACCTGCTCGAGGCCCTGACCGCGGCAGGCGAGCCCGGCGTGCCCGATCCGGAGACCGAGCCGGGGATCTGCCTTTACGCCAAGCCCAAGGCGGTGCTGGCCGGGTGGGAGAAGCACGTATTGGAGCGATTCTCCCGCCTGGCTCCGGACAGGGTGTTGGGGGCCAGGGAGGTGAGGGCCGGGGCGGGTGAACTCATCTTGTGCTTTTCCTATTACGACTTTCACGCCTTTCTCGACATAAGCCCCGGGGGCGGGACCTACCTATACTCCTCCAGCGAGGCCTTTGACGAGGAAATGCTTCTGGATCACGAGCGCGTGCGCAACTGGATACGGCATTTCGGGTTTGAGCTTTACGGCACCCTGGGCCGGGAAAGGGAAAAGTCGGGGTTTCACGCCAGCGGCCACGTGCACGGTCCGGGCCTGGAGGAAATGGTGGAAACGCTCCGGCCCCGGCTGCTCGTCCCGGTGCATACGCAGAGCCCGGACTTTTTCCGCCGCTTTGAGGGTGTCTGCCGGGTAGTGTATCCCCAGAAAGGCCAGGAGATCGCGTTATAGCCCTCCGGAGTATAGCCCGCTCGCGACCGAGGAAAGCTAGCCAGGGAAGGGAGACGCAGCTGTGGAGAAGCGGGTGGGAAAGCACACGCTGATGTTTGCCCGGCCGCCGGTAGTGGCGGGTTCGGCCTCCATCGTGGGCCCAAAGGAGGGACAGGGGCCCTTGGGGTCCACGTACGATAAGATCATCACCGATACCTATTACGGTGAGCCCTCCTGGGAGAAGGCCGAGCAGAAGATGCTGGCCGAGGCCATCCAGATGGTGCTGGACAAGGCGGGCAGGCGGCCGGAAGAGGTCCAGTTTCTCCTGGCCGGCGACCTTCTCAACCAGACCATTTCTGCCAACTACAGTGCCAAGCAATTCGACATTCCCTTCCTGGGACTCTACGGCGCCTGCTCTACCATGTTCGAGGGCCTGGCCCTGGCGGCGATACTGGTGGACGGGGGCTTTGCCGACAACGTTGTGGCTGCCACCTCCAGCCACTACGGCACCTCCGAGCGCCAGTTCCGCCTGCCCACCGAGCAGGGCACCCAGCGTCCCTTGTCCGCCCAGTGGACGGTGACCGGGGCGGCGGCCCTCCTGGTTTCCCGGTACGGAGAGGGCCCCAGGATCACCCATGCCACCATTGGCCGGGTGCTCGACCTGGGCGCGAAGGATGCGGCCGATCTCGGTGGAGCTATGGCTCCGGCGGCGGTGGAGACCCTGGTGCGCCATTTCCGGGACACCAACCGCGGCCCTCAGGACTACAACCTGGTCCTGACCGGCGACCTGGGGAGGGTGGGAAGCGGGCTGGCGGTCCAACTGGCCAAGGCCCAGGGTTACGACCTCGGCCCCAACTACACCGACTGTGGGCTGCTCATCTATTCTGAGGATCAGGACGTCCACGCCGGCGGTTCCGGGTGCGCCTGTTCGGCGGTGGTTACTGCCGGGTACCTGTTGCAGAGGCTGGCTGCCCCGGACTGTGACCGGGTGCTGGCCGTGGGAACCGGCGCCCTATTCAGCCCCATCAGCGTGTACCAGGGCGAATCCATCCCTGCCATCGGCCATGCCGTAGTACTGGAATACCTAGGAGGAGACCGGTGATGCTGCTTAAAGCCTTCCTGCTGGGGGGCCTTATCTGCCTTATCGGCCAGCTCATTATGGACCTCACCCCCTTCAACGTTACCACCGGACACGTGCTGGTGGGTTTCGTCACCGCCGGTGCGGTTTTGAGCGCCCTGGGATGGTACCAGCCCTTGGTGGACTTCGGGGGAGCGGGGGCCACCATACCCCTGAGTGGTTTCGGTCACAGTCTGACCCAGGGCACCCTGAAGGCCATGGAGAGCCAGGGACTGCTGGGCATATTCACCGGCGGGCTGGCCTCCACCAGCGCCGGCATAGCGGCGGCGGTGATCTTCGGCTACGTCATGGCGGTGCTGTTTCGTCCCCAAGGCTAACACCCGGCACCGAATAGCCTTCTGCCGTCGCCCATGTCCAGCCGCTGCCGTCCCGCCTGGACCCGAACTCGACGCGGCGCTTGCGCGGACCCCCTGACCGGGAGGCTGCGGGCGGCCGCGGCCGCGACTCCGTTACTGGGCCCTTTACGCCGCTCGCGGCCCCAGCGGCCTGCGCTGTGGTGGGCGCGGCGGATTGGTCCGGCCGAACTGCTGGCAGAAGGGACCGCCCGTCGGCCTGTGGAACTGCTGGCCGGGGATACGCAGTTGCTCGGCCGGAGTTATCCCCACTTTCCCACTGGCGGTACCGGGTGCTCCCCGTTCGTACTGTCA
>JANLFO010000037.1 GCA_024653205.1 Clostridia bacterium
GCACGCTTCAGGTACTCGGGCAAAACCAGCACTGCCCTCGAAGAAGTGGGGATCCGTCAGGGGTGACGGGGAGGGGAAGTGTCATCCTCTCTGCAACATGGTCAAAGACGGAGCAGCCGGCGTGCGCTAGCCCTCCTTGCGGAGTATGATAATGTTCTGGTGCGTGATGTTGGGCACGAAGCTGGTCAGCACCGCGTAGGGCTTGAGAGGCCGCTGCGTGGCCTTATTGCACCATATCTTTACTCCCTTGAGCCTAAAACCTACCGCCCGCATCTCCTGGGCCACCATGAAACCCAGGGGAACGTACTCCCGGTTGCGATAGCGGTCGCCCACGATGAGTACGAAGTACTTGCCCGGCCTAAGGACCCGGAATACCGCCCTGCCCAGCGCCCGCATGGAAGAGAGATACTCCTCCAGGCTGGAGGCGTTGCCGAAATCCTTCTCCTCTCCGGGATTGGTCATGGCAAAGTTGGTTTCCCGGGTAAAGCCCGAGGCCCCGTGGTCGTGCCCGTAGGGCGGATCGGTCACCACGGCGTCCACGCTCTCGTCCGGCAACTCGGCCATCAATTCCAGGCAGTCCCCCAGGCGCATTTCCGCCTCGATGGGCCGGCCCTTCTCGCCCGCAGGCAGCGCCGACCGCTCCACCAGCCGGCCCTGCCACACCACGTACTCCCTTTGGAGGCGCCGGTAGACCTCCACCCAAGCCGAGTTGAGCTCAAAACCCAGGGCGGCCCGGTTAACAAGCGCCGCCCCCAGCAGCGTTCCCCCGACCCCGGCCAGGGGGTCCAGCACCATCTGGCGTTCCTTGGTGAAAAACCTTATGATCTCCGCCATCACCTCCGGCGGCTTCATCGCCCCGTGGGCCTTGCGCAGAGAATGGGTGGCGTCCGGAGGGTAATGGGTGAGATAGAGAGTGTCCGTCCAGTACAGCCACTCCGCCGGGGAAAGGTCGTTCAGGCGGTTCTCTCTTCGCCTCATGGCGATCCTCCGGGATGCGAGCCGCCGGCTCACCGCCTGCAGGCCCTGCAAGCCTCTCTTTCCGGCGCCAATCCAGGTGAGCAGGCCGAACGGCTCGGCCCGCGCACCTGCCTCCCTGCTCGGCGCATGATGCCGGCCGTCTTAGTCGCTTAAATGTTCCTCGCCACCCGCGCCTATACCTTCTTCTCGGTAAGAACCGGGCCACAAATCGGCTCCTCTCCCGCGATCTGTCCGCTCGATCCGCCGGGGTTTACTAGCCGACATGCCCGAAGAGCCGCACCCATGTGCCCGTGAGGGGTGTGCAGGCACCGTCGTGCTCCGCGGGACCAATATGCCGGAAAAACTACCCCTTGGAGGCCGGCAGGAGAAATCCGTGAAGTGACGAAGTAAAAGCTAAGACTCCGGAGGTACGCTGAGAAATCATGCACGAGTTCGGCCTGATCGCCTCTCTGCTCAGCCGGGTGGAGGAGAAAGCGCGCGAGAACAACCTCGAGCAGGTTACCAGGGTGAAACTGGTGGTGGGGAAACTCACCATGGCCCTGCCGGAGGCGCTGGAGTTTGCCTTCCGCACCCTTACCCGGGGCACCGTAGCCGAAGGGGCGAAACTTGAAATCGAGGAGCGGGAGGTGCGGCTGCGCTGCCCGCAATGCGGACTGGTGTTTTCCCCTGAACTGCCCCGCCTGACCTGCCCCGGCTGCGGCCACCCCCGGCCCTCCCTGGAGCAGGGGCGAGAACTCTATATAGACTACTTCGAGGGGAGGAAGAAAGGTGAGGGTGTATGTAGTGGAAGACCTGCTGGCGGCGAATGAAGAAGTGGCCAGGGAGAACCGCCGCCTGCTGGACCAGCACCGACTGACGATCGTCAACCTGATCGGCGGCCCGGGCGCGGGAAAGACCACCCTGCTGGAGAAGGCCGTGGCCTACCTGGGGAACCGCCTGCGGCTGGGCGTGATCGAGGGAGACGTGTATACCACCCGGGACGCGGAGAGGCTGGAGCGGCTGGGGGTGGAAGTGGTCCAAATCAATACCGCCGGGGCCTGCCACCTGGACGCGGCCATGGTGGGCAGGGTGCTGCCGGAGCTGCCGCTTGCCGACCTGGATCTGGTCATCGTGGAGAACGTGGGCAACCTGGTCTGTCCGGCCGAATTCGACCTGGGCGAGGACCTCAAGGTGGCGGTGATCAGCGTGGCCGAGGGTAGCGACAAGCCGGCCAAGTACCCGCTGGTATTCCACCAGTCCAAAGCCTGCGTCCTGACCAAGACGGATTTGCTGCCCTATACCGACTTCGACCTGGAGGCCTTCCGGACCGAGGTAGCCCAAATCAACCCGCTCCTGGAGATCTTCCCGGTTTCGGCCCGAACCGGAGCGGGAATGGAAGCGTGGTGCCGGTGGTTGAGCGAACGGGCCCGCAGGAGCCCCGCGTCCGCCTCCGGCTGCTAGTCACCGGGACGGTACAGGGGGTCGGGTTTAGGCCCTTCGTCTTTCACCTGGCCGGCAAGTACGGACTGGGCGGCACGGTGCTGAACACCGGCGCCGGGGTGGCGATCGAGGTAGAGGGCCCGGCCGGCCGGGTGCAGTCGTTCTGCCGCGAGCTGTGCCTCCATCCTCCCAGGCTGGCCCGGATCGAAAGCCTGAAGGCCTGCCTTCTCCCGGCGCAGGGCGACCGCCTGTTCACCATAGCCGACAGCCGGACCGGCACCGAGCGGGAGGTGAGCGTGCCGCCCGACGTGGCCCTCTGCCCCGACTGCCGCCGGGAAGTCTTCGATCCGCGCGACCGCCACTACCTCTATCCCTTCACCAACTGCACCAACTGCGGCCCCCGCTTCACCATCGTGCGGGACGTTCCCTACGACCGCAGCCGCACCTCCATGGCCGGCTTTGCCATGTGCCCGGAGTGCCGGCGGGAGTACGAGGACCCGGCCGATCGCCGCTTTCACGCCCAGCCGGTGGCCTGCCCCCGCTGCGGGCCGCAGGTGGAACTGGTGGACGGCCGGGGAAGGCGGGTGGCCGGTCCGGACGACTGGCGGGAGGCCACCTGGGAGCGGCTGCTGGCCGGGGCCATCGTGGCGGTAAAGGGCCTGGGCGGCTTCCACCTGGCCTGCAATGCCGCCGATCCCGCACCGGTGGCCCTCCTGAGGCGGCGCAAGGGCCGGGACCACAAGCCCTTCGCCGTAATGGCCCGGGACCTGGAGACGGTGAGGCGCTGCTGTCTGGTTAACGAGACAGAGGAACGGCTGCTGACCTCGCCCGCGGCGCCTATCGTGGTGCTGGAGCGCCGGCCGGACTGGCCCTTGCCCGAAGAACTGGCCCCCAACCTGCGCACTCTGGGGGTAATGCTTCCCTACACCCCCCTTCACTGCCTGCTTCTGGAGGGGCCTCTGGAACTTCTGGTCATGACCAGCGCCAACCGCAGCGAGCTACCGCTGATCAAGGATAACCGGGAAGTACTGGAACAACTGGCCGAGGTAGTGGATTTCGTACTGTGGCACGACCGGCCCATAGTGAATCGCTGCGACGATTCCGTGGTCATGGTGGTAGGCGATGCCCCGCGCTTCATCCGCCGCTCCCGGGGCTACGTGCCCGAGGGGATCACCGTGCCCCGCTTCTCGGAGAAGGCGGTGCTGGGAATAGGGGGGGAGATGAAGAACGCCTTCTGCCTGCTCAAGGGAGAAAAGGCCTTCTTCAGCCAGCACCTGGGAGAAATGGAATACGTGGAGGGGCAGGAATTCCTGCTCGAGGCGCTCGAGCGCTGGCAGAGAATCCTTGATGTTTCCGTCCAGGTGATAGGGTTTGACCTGCATCCCAACTACGCCACCCGGCTGCTGGCCCGGGAAATCGCGGCCGAGGCCCGCGTGGGCGTGCAGCACCACCACGCCCATCTCGCCAGCTGCCTGGCGGAAAACGGAGAGACCGGGCCGGCACTGGGCCTGATCCTGGACGGCACCGGTTACGGCACCGACGGCAACCTGTGGGGTTTTGAGGTAATCAGCGGTGACTACCGCGGCTTTTCCCGCCACTACCACCTGCGCTACCTCCCCCTTCCCGGAGGCGAGGTGGCGGTGCGGCACCCCTGGCGTACGGCGGTGGCGCTGCTCAGCCGATGGCTGGGAGATGCGGGAGAAGATCTGGCCTACCGGCTGTGGGGCCGCACCCGGGGCCGGGACCTGGAGACGGTACTGAACCTTATCCGCGCCGGCGTCAACTGTCCCCTGGCCTGCGGCTGCGGCCGGCTTTTCGACGCGGTGGCCGCGCTGCTCGGTCTGGGCGAGACCAGCACCTACGAGGGCCAGCTGGCGGCGGAACTGTCGGAACTCGTGCCATCCGGGGCGCAGTCCGAACCCCTGGAGCCCTATCCCTACTCCTTCGCCGGAGAGGAGCTGGACCTGGAGCCGACCGTGTCCGCGCTCTGGGAGGACTACCGGGCCGGCACGGAGAAAGCTAAGGTAGCCAAGAGGTTTCACGATACCCTGGTGTGCCTTCTGGTGGAAGCGGCCGAAAGGGCAAGGCAGGAGACCGGCCTCCATAAGGTGGCCTTAAGCGGCGGAACCTGGCAGAACCGGTACCTGTTGAGCCGGGTGGAGGCGGAACTGGCCAACCACGGTTTTGCCGTGCTCACCCACCGCCTGGTTCCAGCCAACGACGGAGGCCTGGCCCTGGGCCAGGCCCTGGTGGCCGACCGGAGGTGGCGAGAATGTGCCTAGGCATACCCATGCGGGTGCTGGAAGTCAGGGGCGATGATCTGGCCCTGGTGGAGACCCTCGGAGTGGAGAGGCTGGTACACACCCGGCTGGTAGAGAAGGTCAGGCCGGGCGATTACCTCATGGTGCACGCGGGCTACGCCATTGAGAAGATCGAGCCGGAGGAGGCGGAGGAAAGCCTCCGGCTCTGGGAAGAACTGCTCGCCCGGGAAGGAGCGGAAACCGATGCCCCGTGAGGGTGGCGGCCTGCCATCCGGCGCCGGGGAGCGTTACCGCGACCCCCGCCTGGCCCAAAAGATGCTGGAGCGGGTGCGAAGCCTGGCCCGCAAGGCCGCCGAGCGCCTGGGCCGGCAGCCGGCGATCATGGAGGTTTGCGGCACGCACACCGTGGCCCTTTCCCGCACCGGCCTCCGGGCCGCCCTGGGCGACCTGGTGGAGCTCAAGAGCGGCCCCGGCTGCCCGGTGTGCGTTACCGACCAGGCGGAACTGGACGCCATGCTGGCCCTGGCCCGCCTCCCACAGGTGGCGGTGGCCACTTTTGGGGACCTGATCCGGGTTCCGGGCAGCTTCTCCACCCTGGAGAAGGAGCGGGCACGGGGCGCCGAGGTGCTGGTCTTCTATTCTCCGGCCGACGCCGTGACCTGGGCCAAGGAGCATCCGGACCGGGAAGTGGTTTTTCTGGGCGTGGGTTTTGAAACCACCGCTCCTGCCGTGGCCGCCAGCCTGGAACTGGCCGAGCAACTGGGGGTACCCAACTTCTACCTGTACTCCGCCCACAAGCTGATCCCGCCGGTGATGCGCGTCCTGGTAAGCGAGGCCCGCTCCCGCATCGACGCCTTCCTCCTTCCCGGGCACGTGAGCACGATCATAGGCCACCGGGCCTTCGACTTTCTGGCCCGGGAGTACGGCCTCCCGGCGGCGGCAACCGGTTTTGAGCCCCTGGATCTGCTGTTGGGGCTTGAGGCGGTGCTGGAGCAGCTGGCCGATGGCCACGCGGAGGTGGTCAACCGCTACCCCCGGGTGGTGAGGGAGGAGGGAAACCGGCGGGCATTGAGCCTGCTCGAGCGCTACTTCGAGCCTACGGGCGCTTCCTGGCGGGGCATCGGCCGGGTGGAGGGCAGCGGCCTGTCCCTGCGGCCCGAGTTTGCCGGCCGCGACGCCGCCCGGCGTTTCCCGGTAGAAGTGCCGGAGCCGCGGGTTCCGGCCGGGTGCCGCTGCGGTGAACTCCTGCGCGGGAGCATCCGCCCCCCGGAATGCCCCCTTTTTGCCCGCAGGTGCCGGCCCGAGCACCCGGTAGGTCCCTGCATGGTCTCCTCCGAGGGAGCCTGTGCCGCCTATTATCTCTATGAGGGTTGAGCCGCAGGGTTCGAGGCCGGTTGTGACCCGGACAGAGGGCCGGAGGCTCCGAAGAGTACGGGAGGTTGCAGATCCGCGCGCGGCAGAATACCGATCGCGTAGAGGGTAAAGCGGTCCTAGGAGCAAGAGGAGGGAGTGCGCCCTGGAAGAACCGGTAGTCCTTCTGGCCCACGGCGACGGGGGCCGGCTCACCCACCAGCTCATAGAGGAACTGTTCCTCTCTCACCTGGGGAATCCCATCCTGGCCTCCCTGACCGACGCCGCGGTGGTAGAGGCGGTGGGCGGGGGACGCCTGGCCCTTACCACGGATTCCTTTGTGGTCACCCCGCTCTTTTTCAGAGGGGGCGACATAGGCAAGCTGGCGGTGAGCGGCACGGTTAACGACCTGGCGGTAAGCGGAGCCAGGCCTCTTTACCTCACCGTGGGCTTCATCCTGGAAGAGGGCCTGCCCCTCGCCGCGCTGGAGCGGGTAGTGGCCTCCCTGGCCGCCACCGCCCGCCAGGCCGGGGTAACGGTGGTGGCGGGAGACACCAAAGTGGTGGGGAGGGGCCAGGCCGACGGCTTGTTCATCAATACCACCGGCCTGGGGGTGATACCGCCCGACCGGGACCTGGGTTACCACCGGATACGGCCCGGCGACGCGGTGGTGATAAGCGGCTACGTGGGCGACCACGGTCTGGCCGTGCTGGCAGAAAGAAAAGAACTCGGCATACTCGAAGCGCCGGAAAGCGATTGCGCCCCTCTGGCGGGTATCATACTGCCCCTGCTGGAGGAGTTCCCGGGAATCCGGCTGCTCCGCGATCCCACCCGCGGCGGTGTGGCCACCACCCTCAAGGAGATAGCCGTGGCCGCCAAAGTGGACGTCTGGCTGGAAGAGGAGGTCATCCCCGTGCGGCCCCAGTGCCGGGCCCTGGCGGAGATGCTGGGGCTGGACCCCTTATATCTGGCCAACGAGGGGAAGTTCCTCGCCGTGGTGGAGGCGGATCAGGCGTCCGCCCTGGTGGAGGCTGTCCGGACCCACCCCCTGGGGGAGGCGGCGGCCGTGATCGGCCGGGTGCAGGCCGGAGAGGGCCGGGTGCTTCTGCGCACCGCCTACGGCGGCACCCGCCGGCTGGAGATGCTGGCCGGCGCCCCCCTGCCCCGCATTTGCTGATTAAACCAAACCGCGTCAGGCCTGCGGCAAGTGGTACAGTCCTTGGCCCCGCCCGCCCTTCCTGACACCCCAGATACTTGCCACTATCTTCTATATAACTGTGCCGGCACACCCGCATATCATGTTCTCTGAAGGGCAACGCCGTCCTCCGGCCGGGACTTGACTTGCCACCCACCCCGGCCCCATTTCCTCAGACAACTGACTCGATAAGGAGGTCATCTGCATGTGCGGCATTGCCGGCTGGGTTGACCGGAAGCTGGATCTTACCACCCAACGGCCGGTCATCGAAGCCATGACCCAAACCCTGGCCAACCGCGGGCCCGATGCCAGCGGCCTGTGGCTCTCGCCCCGGGCGGCGATCGGCCACCGCCGCCTGATAGTAATCGATCCCCGGGGCGGGGGACAGCCCATGGTCAAGCACCTGGGCCCCCGACGCTACGTGCTCACCTATAACGGCGAGCTCTACAATGCCGCCGAGCTGCGCCGGGAGCTGGAGGCCCGCGGACACCGGTTTTTCGGCTACTCCGACACCGAGGTGGTACTGACCGCCTTCATGGAGTGGGGGCCGGAGTGCCTGGCCCGCTTCAACGGCATGTTCGCTTTCGGGCTGTGGGACGAGGCCGACGAGACCCTGTATCTCGCCCGCGATCCCCTGGGGATTAAGCCCCTTTTCTGGGTGGAAACCGATGACGGTCTACTGTTCGCTTCCGAAATAAAGGCCCTCCTGGCCCATCCCGCCCTGCCGGCAGAGGTGGACGCCGAGGGCCTGGCGGAGATCATCGGCCTGGGGCCGGCGCGCACGCCCGGCCACGGCGTTTTCCGCCGGGTGAGGGAGCTTCGGCCCGGGCAGTGGCTGGCCTATTCCCCCCGCGGGGTTTCCCTGCATCGCTACTGGTCCCTGGAGAGCCACCCTCACGGGGAAGACCCGGAGGCCACCGCCGGCCGGATTCTGGAGCTCCTGCGCGACGCCGTGACCCGCCAGTTGGTTTCCGACGTGCCCTTGGGGGTGCTGCTTTCCGGGGGGCTAGATTCCACCGCCGTGACCGCCCTGGCCGCCGAGGCCCTGGCCCGCGAGGGCCGGCCCACCCTCACCTTCTCGGTGGACTACCGGGACAACGACCGCTTCTTCCGGGCCAGCGACTTTCAACCCTCTTCGGATGCGCCCTGGGTGGAGAAGGCCAGCGCCTACTTCGGCACCCGCCACCGGGCGGTGGTGCTGGATACGCCCTCGCTGGTGGAATCCCTGACCGTCACCTTACTGGCCCGCGACCTGCCGGGAATGGCGGACATCGACGCCTCGCTCTACCTCTTCTGCCGCCAGGTGAAGAAGGAGGCCACGGTGGCCCTGGTGGGCGAGGGAGCGGACGAGGTCTTCGGCGGCTACCCCTGGTTCCGCCGGCCGGACGCCCTGGCCGCCGATACCTTCCCCTGGGCCTTAAGCCTCTCCTTGCGCCGGGCGGTACTGGCGCCGGAGCTGGCGCAGAAACTGCGGCTGGAGGAATACGTGGCCGAAGGCTACCGCCAGGCCCTGGCCGAGGTGCCCCGGCTGCCCGGGGAGGCCCCGGAGGCGGCGCGGCGCCGGGAGATCGCCTACCTCAGCCTCACCCGGTTCCTGCCGGTCCTGCTGGAGCGCATGGACCGGATGAGCATGGCCGTGGGGCTGGAGATCCGCGTCCCTTACTGCGACCACCGGCTGGTGAACTACGCCTGGAACCTGCCCTGGGAGCTTAAGGCCTACGGCGGGGAAATGAAAGGGATCTTGCGCCGGGCCCTGCGGGGCATACTGCCGCCGGAAATCCTGGGCCGCCGGAAGAGCCCCTATCCCAAGACCTACGACCCGCAGTACTTCGCTTCCGTCCGGGCGGCGCTATTGGAAGCCCTGGAGGATCCGGCCTCTCCCCTGCGGCCCCTGCTCAACCTGCAGACGGTGCGCGAATTGGGAGCCGAAGGCGACACCCCTCTGCCTTGGTTCGGGCAGCTCATGACCGCTCCCCAGGTGCTGGCCTATCTCTGGCAGGTAGACCGGTGGCTGCGCGACTACCGCATCCGCCTGCGGCTGGAATAAGCGGAAGAAACGGCCGCCGGATTACGCCCACGGGCGGCACGCGGCCCGAGCCACATAGCGGGTCAACAGCCGGAGGTATTTCCGATCCAGCCCCGGATCGAAGTAGCAAACTTCCTTGAGTATCCAGTAAAACTTTTCCAGGGAGGTATTGCCTGCCCTTTCTCCCAGGCCGGTAGCCGTAGTGTCCACCCAAGCGACGCCCGCCCGGACGGCCGCCAAGGTATTGGCCAAAGCTAAACCGAAGTCGTTATGGGCGTGAAACTCCAGCTCCAGGCCCACCCTTTCCTTAAGCCAACTCAGCCGCTCCACCACCGCGAACGGTTCCAGGACGCCCACGGTGTCGCAGTATCGCAGCCTCTCCGCGCCCAGTTCCTGCGCCAGCCCGGCCAACTCTACCAAGAAATTCGGATCGGCCCGGGAGGCGTCCTCCGCTCCGACCGTCAGCCTGAGACCCTGCTCCCGAGCGAACCGGCAGGCCTGGCGGAGGCGGTCCAAGACCCAGCGAAAGCTTTGCCGCAACTTGTCCCGGACCAGGATGGAAGAAGCGGGGGCGGAGATGTGCACCTCCCGCACCCCGCAGGCTACGGAAGCCCGAAGATCCTCAAGCACTATTCGATTCCAGGCGGCAACCCGGGCCTTGAGGTTCTCGCGGACAATGGCTTTGATGGCTTCCTGCTCTAGCTCCCCCATGGCCGGGGTGCCTGCTTCTATCTGTGCCACCCCCACCCGGTCCAGCAGCCGGGCTATAATCACCTTTTCCCGGGGGCGGAAGGCCACCCCTGGGGCCTGCTCACCGTCCCTGAGAGTGGTATCGACTATGCGTACCGACATCGTCCTCAGCATCTCCCGCCGGACACCGGACCCAGGCTCACCCTCCCGAACTACAGCATTCCGGCAGCGTCCGCCCGGCACAGCCGGCAGTGGCCAACCTGGGCAATGGTGGCGGAGAGGGCCTCTCGCACCCGGCGTACCCGCTCGGGAGACGGGGGCGGCAGGTGGCGGAAGCCTCCCTGGGGTATGAGGGGCAATACATTCATCAGGTGCGCCCCGGCCTGCTTTACCGCCCGGGCCACTTCCGCCAGGTGCTCCTCGTTGATCCCCGGTATCAGCACGCTGTTAACCTTCACCACCATGCCCATCCGGCTGGCCAGGCGAATGCCCGCCTGCTGGGCCTCCCACAGCCGTTGCGCCCCGTGAATACCGGTGTACAACCTCCCCCGGAAGCGCACGTACTCATAAACCAGGCTGCCCACGGAGGGAGAAACCGCGTTTACCGTGACCGTTACCGCCTTTACCCCGCACTCCCGCAACCGCGGCAGGCTTTCCTCCAGGAGCAACCCGTTGGTGCTGACGCACTTTATGAGGCCCGGAAAACGTTGCCGTACCAGTTCCAGGGTTCGCAGGGTAGCGGGATTGGCCAGCGGCTCGCCCGGGCCGGCTATGCCCACCACCCGCAGCCGGGGATCGGCCCGCACCAGCCGCTCTACGTGCGCCAGGGCCTCTTCGGGCTCCATCAGGCGGCGGGTCACTCCCGGGCGGTTTTCGTGCAGGCAGTCGTACCGGCGGCTGCAGTAGCGGCACTTTAGGTTGCAGTCCGGCGCCACCGGAAGGTGTATTCGTCCGAACCGTCTAGCCGCAGCCCGGCTGTAACAGGGATGTTCGCGGACAACTTCCTCGAAGGTTCGGCAGCTCATTGGCCTCGTCTCCTCCTCCTCTCGGGCGGCTGCGAGCCGGGGGCGCGCCGGACCCGTCTGCCGCGTCCATTCTGCCGTCCCGGAAGGTACGCGCCAGCCACCACACCCGCGCCCCCACCAGACCCGCCGTCTCCCGCGCCAGGTTCACAAAGCCCCGAAAACCCGCATAGGGGCCGGTTTCCTGGGGAAACACCAGAAAGGGCAGCCCGGTCTTGTGGGCCAGGTACTTCTCCCGGCTGCCCCCTACCACCAGGTCCGGACGCAGGCGCCGCCACCATTCCTGTAGCTCCCGCCCGTCCGGGTCGTCGATGAGGGGCGTTCCCTCGCCCAGAAGGCTCCTAGACTCGGCGTAATCTTCGCGGCCTCCGAACTGCGAGCCGCAAAGGACTACCTCCATTCCTAATTCCCGGAAGGCTAGGGACATCAATCCCATGCGGGAGGCGCCAAAGAAGACGACCACCCGCCTGCCCTTCAGGCGCCTCAGGTAGGGAAGCGCCTCCCGCCTGGCGGCCTCAGCCTCCGCTTCTATCCACCCGGTTGTGTCCTGCTGCCCGAAGAAGGCCGCCACCGCCGCCAGGCTGGCCGCCGTACCCTCGATTCCGAAAAAGGTGGCCTTAAGCCACGGGATACCGAAACGCTCCTGCATTTGCCGCGCCAGCCACCTGCCGGTGCGGCCGCAATGCACCAGGTTGAGCGCTGCCCGGTGGGCCGCGGCCAGGCCCGACACCGTGGCCCGGCCGGACACGGCCGTGATGGTGGCAAGGCCCAGGCGGCCCAGCAGCCGCTCGATTTCCTTTAGGTCCCCGCTTACGTCGAACTCCCCCAGGAGGTTAACGCTTTTGGGCAGCGGCGGCCCCGCCGGACCCCGGCCGATTAAATGCTCTAAAAGGACCCGGGCGGCCAGGTCCTGCCCGTCGGCCTGGCTGGTGCCGGCAAAACCCGGGCAGGTTACCGGCACCACCGGCAGGCCCAGGGCGGCCGCCGTCTGCCGGCAGATGGCGGCCACGTCTTCGCCCGTCAGCCCCGCGGCGCAGGTGACGTACACCAGCACCGCGCCCGCCCCGGGTTCAAGCCGTACCGCCTCCCGGATGGCCGCCTCGAGCCTGCCTCCGGCTCCGAGTACAATCTCCCGCTCCTCCAAAGCGGTAGAGAACACGCGGTAGTGGCGCTTGCGCACCGTCTGGCCGTAGTAGGCGCACCCCACCGGCCCGTGCACCAGGTGCACCGCCCCCCGGACCGCGGCCAGCACCCAGCGGGCGCCGTAGAAGGCGCAGGCCCGCTCTGAAACCGCTCCCGGGCTCGACCGGCGCCCGCACTCCGGCAGGCCGCCGCCCCCCGAGGAACCGCGCCGCGCGAAGGTAGAGCCCGCGTCCATAGCCTTTTCCTCCTTCCTGACGTATCCCCACTTTCCCACGGGCGGTACCGGGTGCTCCCCGTTCGTACTGTCACCTC
>JANLFO010000038.1 GCA_024653205.1 Clostridia bacterium
GCGGCCGTACCGTGGGCGCTGGCGTGGTCACCACCATTAAAGAATAGCCGGGAGGCAGCAGTACGTACCGGGGGTACGTGCGTTTGCCCTGAGGGCGAGGGCCGGCCGGGCCGCAGCCACCTCGGTTCTTGGCTTTCAAGGGGTATCGCCCGAAGCAATCCGGGGACTGCCCCCGGCTCGGCCTGAAAAGTATCCCCAGTTTGCCCTGCCGGCAGTCCTGGTTCCCCCTCGTACCGGTCGCTTTGCCGACCGAGCAGCTTTGCGCTTCGCGCTCCGGCGGGCACACCGCGCGAGAACCCGTCAGGCGGCGGCGCGGCTTCGGCCATCCAGAGGCCTGGCGCCCGCCTCCACGCTCGCTCTCACCTAGTTCGGCACCCGGCACGCTTCAGGTACTCGGAGAAACCAGGACTGCCGGCAGAAGGTGGAGATACCTCAGTGGCTCGGCCCGTTGACAACACCCTGCCTTTATGATAGATTGTTGCAGACGATTTTGGGGGTGGACACCGGTGCGCGTGAACGTTACTCTGGCCTGCACTGAATGTAAGGAACGGAACTACACGACCAGTAAGAACAAGAAGAACGATCCCGATCGTTTGGAGCTGAAGAAGTTCTGCGTGCGGTGTGGTCGCCATACCTTGCACCGGGAAACCCGGTAGAGAGGACGTGAGGTAGTTGGCCACTAAGGCAGTGGCCGGGCAGGTGCCGTGGATCGAGCGCCTGCGCCGTTTTTTCCACGGAGTATGGACCGAACTGAAGAAGGTTCACTGGCCGACCCGGCGGGAGCTGAGCATTTATACCTTGGTAGTAGTGGTGGCAGTGGCGCTGGTGGGCGCCTTTATTTGGGCGATAGATTCGGTGTTTAGCTTCCTGCTGGAACTGGTTATCTAGGGAGGTAGGGCTTGGACCAGGCCCACGGACATCTATGGCTATGGCAAAACAGGAGAACGACGAGCGGCAGTGGTACGTCATTCATACCTATGCCGGATACGAGAACAAGGTAAAGGCCAACCTGGAAAAGCGGGTCAGCTCGATGAACATGGGTGACAAGATCTTTAAAGTGGTTGTCCCCATGGAGGACGAGCTGCAGATCAAGGACGGAAAGAAGAAAATCGTCAAGCGCAAGATATATCCCGGGTACGTTCTGGTGGAAATGATCCTTACCGAGGAATCCTGGTACGTGGTGCGCAGTACGCCCGGGGTGACGGGATTCGTCGGTTCGGGGGCCAGGCCCATCCCCTTGCGTCCCGACGAAGTACGCCAGATGCTGAGGGAGCCCGGTGCTGCCGAGCCCCGGCCGCGCATACGCCTGGTGGTAGGCGAGAATGTCAGGGTGACCGGCGGGCCCTTCCAGAATTTCATCGGTACCGTCGAAGAAGTGCAGCCCGAAAAAGGAAAAGTGAAGGTCCTGGTTTCCATGTTCGGCCGGGAAACGCCGGTAGAACTGGATTTTACGCAGGTGGAAAAGGTGGAGTGAGGTGAGGCCCAGTGGCCAAGAAGAAAGTAGCCGCCGTAGTCAAGCTTCAGGTGCCGGCCGGCAAGGCTAACCCGGCGCCGCCCGTGGGGCCGGCCTTAGGTCAGCACGGCGTAAACATCATGGCCTTCTGCAAGGAGTTCAACGAGCGGACCGCTTCTCAGGAAGGTATGATCATCCCGGTGGAGATCACCATCTACGAGGATAGATCCTTCACCTTCATCACCAAAACGCCGCCCGCCAGCGTGCTTCTGAAGAAGGCGGCCGGCCTGGAGAAGGGGTCAAGCGAACCCAATCGGGCCAAAGTGGCGCGGCTGCCACGGAGCAAGATACGCGAGATAGCCGAGCTCAAGATGCGGGATCTCAATGCCCACGATGTGGAGGCGGCCATGCGGATGATCGAGGGCACGGCCCGGAGCATGGGCATCGAGATCGAAGGGTAGGGATCACGGTGCCGAAAAGAGGAAAACACTATCAAGATGCGGTGAAGGCTTACGACCGGCAGGCGATGTATGCGCCGGAAGAGGCCATTGACCTGGTGAAGAAGGTGGCCTTCGCGCGGTTCCCCGAAACCGTAGAGGTGGCCGTGCGCCTGGGGGTGGACCCGCGGCACGCGGACCAGCAGGTCCGGGGCACGGTAGTTCTCCCTTACGGTACCGGCAAGACCCGAAGAGTCCTGGTGTTTGCCAAGGGTGAAAAGGCCAAGGAGGCGGAGGCGGCCGGCGCGGACTACGTAGGGGCCGAGGAGTTGGTGGAGAAGATCCAGGGCGGATGGCTGGACTTCGACGTGGCCATCGCTACCCCGGACATAATGGGTGCGGTGGGCAAGCTCGGCCGCATCTTGGGACCGCGCGGCCTGATGCCCAATCCGAAGACCGGTACCGTAACCTTCGACGTGGAGCGGGCGGTCAAGGAAGCTAAGGGCGGGAAGGTTGAGTACCGGACCGACCGCACCGGCATCGTTCATGTCCCCATCGGCCAGGTAACATTCGACACCGAGAAGCTGATGGAGAATTTCCGTACCCTTATCGATGCCCTGGTGAAGGCCAAACCGCCGGCGGCCAGGGGCCAGTATCTGCGGAGCATCACCGTTTCCAGCACCATGGGGCCGGGAGTAAAGATCCATCCGCAGAAAGCCTTGCCGCGCTGACAATCGAGTTTTCTTTGCGGCCGCAGAACGCAGGTGCCGTAAGGCTTAAAGTCCTGCCGAGGCCGGGAGCAAACGGGTTGAGACGGCGCTTGCCCGCGCCTGACGGTTGCTGGCAAGTCGATCTATCGGCCCGGCAAAGCGTTAACGTTCCTGGGCTCCTGCGTAGCGGGAGCCTAAACTTTTTTGGTGTGGAGGGAAGGCAGTTGGGGAAGCGGCGGGCAGAGAAGGAGGCCATTGTCACCCGGCTGGAGGGGAAGCTCGGCCGGAGCGAAGTAGTGCTTTTTGCCGACTACCGGGGCCTGAAAGTCAGCGAAATCACCGAACTACGCGAGCGGCTACGGCAGGCCGGAGCAGAGTTCCAGGTGGTTAAGAATACCCTAACCCGCTTGGCGGCGCGGCGGGTGGGCCTGGAGGGAACCGAGGCTTTCCTGGTGGGACCCACGGCCATTACCGTGTCCGAGCAGGAAGGAGCGGCGCCGGCCCGGGTGTTGCAGGAGTTTGCCCGGGATCATAAGGCGCTGGAGCTGAAGGGAGGGCTCTTGCGCGGTCGCGTCCTGACCGTCGACCAGGTCAAGAACCTGGCGGAATTGCCCGGCCGGGAAGAGCTTCTGGCCCGGCTGGTGGGCCATACCCAGGCGCCTCTGGCCGGCGCGGTGGGGGTGCTTCAGGCTTTACTGCGCAATCTGGTGTACGTGCTGGATCAGGTGCGGCAGGCCAAGGCCACGGCCTAAGCGGAAAAACCGGGTAGCGACCGGGGATGTCGTCAATAAGTGAGGGAGGTTAGAACGGGTGAGCAAGGTACAGGAGATCGTCGAGGCGGTAAAGGGACTCACGGTGCTGGAGCTGGCCGAATTGATCAAGGCCATGGAGGAAACCTTTGGGGTCAGTGCCGCCGCGCCGGTGGCGGTAGCGGCAGCGCCGGCCGCAGCCGCTCCTCAGGCGGCTCCGGCGGAGGAAGAGCAGACCGAGTTCGACGTTATTCTGGTATCGGCCGGGGACAAGAAGATAAATGTAATCAAGGTGGTGCGCGAGATTACCGGCCTGGGGCTGAAAGAGGCCAAGGACCTGGTAGACGGCGCGCCCAAGCCGATCAAAGAGAAGATCGGCAAAGAAGAAGCGGAGAGCATCAAGGCAAAGCTGGTAGAGGCCGGGGCTACGGTAGAGGTAAAGTAAGGCGGCAAGGGCGGAAGGGCCCGGGGTATCCGGGCCCCCAGCCCGTCACCAAGAGGTGGGGCGGCCACGGGCGGCCGGTCCGCCGGTGGCCGAATCGACCCGAAGATCTTCGGCCCAATCGGGCTTTGAGCCAACCCTCCTTGGTTGCCTTCCGGGTGAAATCCCATTGGGCTCCTGACCTTTTTCCTGGATTAGTTTTACCCGGCACGATCGGCCTATTGACGGCGGGGCCGTTTGGCGTTATTATATATAAATGCCATAGTGGCTGCTCGGTTAAGGGTGGCGAGTTTTGGGTATAATAGGTAGATAAGGGGCCTAAGGTGGAAAAGCAAAGCAAAACCCCGGGCATGGCTTTGCTTTTGCATTTTTATTGTCCTACGGGGGTGAAGTGATGGCCTATCCCTACCCGGTTCAACTGGGTACGAAGGAACGCTGGAGTTACGGCCGGATCCAAGAGGTTTTGGAGGTTCCCGACCTGATCGAGGTGCAGCGCCGGTCATACGAGTGGTTCATCAACGAAGGGTTGGCCGAGGTACTGCGCGATATCTCTCCCATCCAGGATTTTACCGGCAACCTGCTCCTAGAGTTCGTCGGCCACAGTCTGGGTGAACCCAAGTATAGTGTTGAAGCCTGCAAGGAGCGGGACATGACCTATGCCGCCCCTCTCCGGGTGAAGGTTCGCCTAATCAATAAGGAGACGGGTGAGGTTAAGGAGCAAGAGGTCTTCATGGGTGATTTCCCCCTGATGACCGAAAAGGGAACCTTCGTCATCAACGGAGCGGAGCGGGTGGTAGTCAGCCAGCTCGTTCGCTCTCCCGGGGTTTACTTCAGCGCCCAGACCGACCCCAGCGGTGCCCGCCTGTTCGGAGCCACGGTGATACCGAACCGGGGAGCCTGGTTGGAATTCGAGACCGATGCCTCGGGCCTTATTCACGTGCGGGTGGACCGCACCCGCAAGATACCTGCCACGGTACTGGTTCGGGCCCTGGGCTACGGTACCACTATGGCGGTAGCCGAGCTCTTTAACTACGATCCGCGCATTCAGACCACCCTGGAACGTGATAACGCCGATTCTACCGAAGAAGCGTTGGTAGAGATTTACCGCCGTCTGCGCCCGGGCGAACCGCCGACGGTCGAGAGTGCTCGGGGTCTCTTGGAGAGTCTATTCTTCGATCCCCGTCGTTATGACCTGGGAGCAGTAGGTCGGTACAAACTGAACAAGAAGCTGGGGCTGGACCCCGGCCTGACCGGCAGACAGCTTACCGCCGAGGACGTCGTGGCCCTCCTCCGCTATCTGCTGGACGTAATGGACGAGAAGCGGCAGCCCGATGACATCGATCACCTGGGCAACCGCCGCTTGCGCTCGGTGGGGGAGTTGCTGCAGAATCAGTTCCGCGTTGGGCTGGCCCGAATGGAGCGGGTAGTCCGCGAACGCATGACCATTCAGGACGTCGACGTGGTTACGCCGCAGCTTCTCATCAACATCCGACCGGTAGTGGCGGCAATCAAGGAGTTCTTTGGCTCCAGCCAGTTGTCCCAGTTTATGGACCAGACCAATCCGCTTTCCGAGCTTACGCATAAGCGGCGGTTAAGCGCTTTGGGACCGGGTGGTTTGAGCCGGGAACGGGCGGGCTTTGAGGTCCGGGACGTACACCATTCGCACTACGGCCGCATCTGTCCCATCGAGACTCCGGAAGGACCCAACATCGGGTTGATCGGCAGCCTCACCACCTATGCCCGGGTGAACGACTACGGGTTTGTAGAGACTCCCTACCGCAGGGTGGATAAGGAAAGAGGCGTGGTCACGAAGGAAATAGTTTACCTTACGGCCGATGAAGAAGAGCAGTACGTGATCGCCCAGGCCAATGCCCCCCTGGACGAGGAGGGGCACTTCCTGAGGAAGCGGGTGAACGCCCGCTACCGGGGAGAGATTCTAGAGGTACCGGCCGAAAATGTGGACTTCATGGATGTGTCCCCCAAGCAGGTATGGAGCGTGGCCGCCTCGCTCATCCCCTTCCTGGAGCACGACGATGCCAACCGGGCCCTAATGGGAGCCAACATGCAACGCCAAGCCGTACCCCTGGTGCGGACGGAAGCTCCCTTGGTCGGCACCGGTCTGGAATGGAAGGCGGCCCGGGACTCCGGGGTAGTGGTCCTGGCCAAGCACAGCGGGGTGGCAACCCGGGTGACGGCCAACCAAATCGTAATTACCGACGACCTGGGGCGAGAGCACGCCTACAACCTGATAAAGTTCATGCGCTCCAACCAGGGGACCTGCATCAACCAGAAGCCCATTGTCAAGAAGGGACAGAGGGTGGAAGTCGGCCAGGTAATCGCGGACGGGCCTTCCACCGCGGGTGGCGAACTGGCCCTGGGACGCAACGTGCTGGCAGCCTTCATGAGCTGGGAAGGCTACAATTACGAGGACGCGATTCTGATCAGCGAGCGCCTGGTTCGGGAAGACGTCTTTACCTCCATCCACATTGAGGAGTACGAGTGCGAGGCCCGGGACACCAAGCTTGGCCCGGAGGAGATTACCCGGGATATTCCCAACGTGGGGGAAGAAGTCCTCAAGGATCTGGACGAGCGCGGCATCATTCGGGTCGGAGCCGAGGTGCGTCCGGGAGACATTCTGGTTGGCAAGGTAACGCCCAAAGGAGAAACCGAGCTAACTGCCGAGGAGCGCCTGTTGCGGGCCATATTCGGCGAGAAGGCCCGGGAGGTAAGAGATACCTCTCTACGCGTGCCGCACGGCGAGTCGGGCAAAGTGGTAGATGTGAAGGTATTCTCCCGGGATAACGGTGACGAACTGGCCCCCGGCGTCAACCAGCTGGTGCGGGTCTACGTGGCCCAGCGCCGGAAGATTTCCGAGGGCGACAAGATGGCCGGACGCCACGGCAACAAGGGGGTCATCTCTCGCATCCTTCCCATAGAGGATATGCCGTTCCTGCCCGATGGTACACCGGTGGATATCGTGCTGAACCCTCTGGGCGTGCCCTCGCGCATGAACCTGGGCCAAATTCTGGAATGCCATCTGGGCTGGGCGGCCAGGGCATTAGGCATAGAGATTGCGTCGCCGGTATTCGACGGCGCTACCGAAGAGGACATAGTGCGTGCCCTGGAACAGGCCGGGCTGCCGCGTCACGGCAAGACCGTTCTCTACGACGGACGTACGGGCGAGCCCTTCGACCACGAGGTGACCGTGGGCTATATTTATATGCTGAAGCTGGCCCACCTGGTGGACGACAAGATTCACGCCCGCTCCACCGGGCCCTACTCCCTGGTTACCCAGCAGCCCCTGGGCGGAAAGGCCCAGTTCGGGGGCCAGCGTTTCGGGGAGATGGAGGTTTGGGCGCTGGAGGCCTACGGAGCTTCCTACACTCTGCAGGAAATCCTTACCGTCAAGTCGGACGACGTGGTAGGCCGGGTGCGCACCTATGAGGCCATCGTTAAGGGTGAGAACGTGCCCGAACCCGGCGTGCCGGAGTCCTTCAAGGTGCTGATTAAGGAGCTGCAGAGCCTGGGTTTGGATGTAAAGGTGCTTTCCGAGGAGAACCAGGAGATAGAGATCCGGGACGAAGAGGACGAGTTCGTGGATACGGCCAAGGAACTGGGGCTCGAGCTTCGTCCGGAGCATGCGCCGCCGGTGGTGGAGGAAGAGCCTCCGGAAGAGGAAGAAGAGGCCTACCTTCTCGGTGAGGACCTGGAAGAGGCCGAGGCTCTTTCCGGCGAACTCGAGGATCAGGATCTGGGGGAAGAGGAAGAAGTGGGCTGGGAAGAGGCTCCCGAAGAAGCTTCGGACTACGGTGAGAACCTGCCTCGGGTGAGAAAGCGCGAGGCCCAGTAAGGGCGGAAAGGAGAGAGGGCCTTGTTGGACGTCAGCAACTTCGAACGGATACGCATTGCCCTGGCTTCTCCGGAGCAAATCCGCGCTTGGTCCAGCGGGGAGGTCAAAAAGCCCGAAACCATAAACTACCGTACCCTGAAGCCGGAACGGGACGGCCTGTTCTGCGAGCGGATCTTCGGACCCACCCGCGACTGGGAATGCCACTGCGGAAAGTACAAGCGCGTTCGCTACAAGGGGATCGTCTGCGACCGCTGCGGGGTAGAGGTTACCCGGGCCAAGGTGCGGCGGGAGCGGCTGGGGCACATAGAGCTGGCCGCACCGGTCTCCCATATTTGGTACTTCAAGGGCATACCCAGCCGGATGGGGCTGATCCTGGATATGTCGCCGCGGGCGCTGGAGAAGGTACTGTACTTCGTTTCCTACGTGGTGGTGGACCCCGGCGACACCCCGTTGATGAAGAAGCAGTTGCTCAACGAGACCGAGTATCGGGAGTACCGGGAGCGCTACGGCAACCGCTTTGAAGCCATGATGGGAGCCGAGGCCATCAAACGGCTGCTGGAGGAAATTGACCTGGATAAGCTCGCGGCCGAACTGCGGCAGGAACTGAGAGAGGCCAGCGGCCAGCGCCGGGTAAGGGCCATCCGCCGGCTGGAGGTGGTCGAGTCCTTCCGCAAGTCCGGCAACCGGCCGGAGTGGATGATCCTGGATGTCATTCCGGTAATTCCTCCGGAACTGCGGCCCATGGTCCAGCTGGACGGCGGCCGCTTTGCCACCTCGGATCTCAACGACCTTTACCGGCGCGTAATCAACCGTAATAATCGGCTGAAGCGCCTCCTGGACCTGGGAGCGCCGGACATCATCGTCCGTAACGAAAAGCGCATGCTGCAGGAGGCGGTAGACGCCCTGATCGACAACGGGCGGCGGGGACGCCCGGTGACCGGCCCGGGCAACCGTCCTCTGAAGTCCCTGAGCGATATGCTCAAGGGCAAGCAGGGGCGGTTTCGGCAGAACCTCTTGGGCAAGCGGGTGGACTACTCCGGGCGCTCGGTAATCGTGGTGGGTCCGGAACTCAAGATGCACCAGTGCGGCCTGCCCAAGGAGATGGCGCTGGAGCTGTTCAAGCCCTTTGTAATGAAGCGCTTGGTAGACAAGGGGTTTGCCCACAATATCAAGAGCGCCAAGCGGATGGTAGAGCGGGTGCGGAACGAGGTCTGGGACGTTCTGGAGGAGGTCATCAGAGAACATCCGGTGCTGCTCAACCGGGCTCCAACCCTGCACCGGTTGGGCATCCAGGCCTTTGAGCCGGTGCTGGTGGAAGGCCGGGCGCTGCAGATCCACCCCCTGGTCTGCACCGCCTACAACGCGGACTTTGACGGCGACCAGATGGCAGTCCACGTCCCGCTTTCCGCGGAAGCCCAGGCCGAGGCCCGCATTCTGATGCTCTCGGTAAACAACATCCTCAACCCCAAGGACGGCCGGCCGGTAGCAACACCCACCCAGGACATGGTTATCGGCTGTTACTATCTCACCGTACAGCGTCCGGGGGCCAAGGGTGAGGGCAGGCGCTTTGCCAGCTACGAAGAGGCCTGTCTGGCCTACGAAAACGGCCTCTTGGATCTTCAGGCGCGCATTACCGTCCCGGTAGACGGCCGGCCTACTGAGACCACCCTGGGCAGGCTGATCTTCCACTACGAGGCTCCCATCCCCAAGGAACTGGGGTTCTACAACTGCGAGATCGACAAGAAGCGGCTGGGAGAAATCGTGGCCAGGTGTTACCGGCTCAAGGGTAATGCGGCCACGGCCGAGGTGCTGGACGGGATCAAGCGGCTGGGCTTCCACTATGCCACCCGGGCGGGGCTGACCATCGGTATTACCGATCTAGACGTGCCCACCGATAAGTACGAAATAATTGCCCGCACGGAGGCGGAAGTGGAGAACATCGAGCAGCAGTTCCGGCGAGGCCTTATCACCGAGGAAGAGCGCTACCAACGGGTCATCCAGTTGTGGAATGAGGCTACAGAAGAGATCACCCGCAAGCTCACCGAGAACATGGATAAGTTCAACCCGGTGTTCATGATGGCCAATTCCGGCGCCCGGGGCAACATCCAGCAGATCCGACAATTGGCAGGGATGCGGGGCCTGATGGCCGATCCCCAGGGCCGCATCATCGACCTGCCCATTAAGGCCAACTTCCGGGAAGGCCTCACGGTGCTGGAGTACTTCATCTCCACCCACGGCGCCCGCAAGGGTTTGGCGGATACCGCTCTCCGCACGGCGGACTCTGGCTATCTCACCCGCCGCCTGGTGGACGTGGCCCAGGATGTAATCGTGCGGGAGGAGGATTGCGGCAGCACTGAGGGCATATCGGTGGGCGAGGTCACCGAAGGCGACCGGGTCATCGAGGCTCTGGAAGAGAGGATTACCGGCCGTTTTGCCGTCGAGGATATCCGCGACCCCAAGACCGGGGAAATCATAGTGCGGGCCAACGAGGAGATCCGGGAAGAGCAGGTAGAGCAGATTCTGGCCGCCGGGCTCAAGGAGGTTAAGGTGCGCTCCCCCCTGACCTGTCAAACCCGGCACGGCGTATGCGTAAAGTGCTACGGCCGGAATCTCGCCACCGGATATCCGGTGGAGATCGGGGAAGCAGTAGGCATCATCGCCGCCCAGTCCATCGGCGAGCCGGGCACCCAGCTCACCATGCGCACCTTCCACACCGGCGGGGTGGCCGGCGAGGATATTACCCAAGGTCTCCCTCGCGTAGAGGAACTCTTCGAAGCCCGTCGGCCCAAGGGGCAGGCCGTCATCGCCGAGGCACCGGGGGTGGTAACCCGCATCGGTGAAGGCCGGGGCCGGAGGGAGATCGAAGTGGTAGGTCCCGAGGGCGAACCCCGGGTTTACCAGGCGCCCTACGGTTCGAGGCTTAAAGTAGAGGTGGGAAGTCAGGTCGTTCCCGGAGACGAACTCACCGAGGGACCGGTGAACCCCCACGACCTGCTCAAGGTTAAGGGCATCAGGGCGGCCCAGCTCTACCTGCTGCGCGAGGTTCAGCGCGTGTACCGCATGCAGGGGGTAGAGATCAACGACAAGCACATCGAGATCATGATCCGGCAGATGTTCCGGAAGGTGAAGGTAGACGACCCGGGTGACACCACCCTCCTGCCCGGAGGTATTGTCGACCGCTTCGAGCTTCAGGACGAGAATGCCCGAGTGGAGGCCGAGGGAGGGAAGCCGGCAACGGCGCGGCCGGTGATCTTGGGCATCACCAAGGCCTCACTGGCCACGGACTCGTTCCTGTCCGCGGCTTCCTTCCAGGAGACCACCCGGGTACTGACCGAAGCGGCCATCAAGGGCCGGGTGGATCCCCTGCTGGGATTAAAGGAGAACGTAATAATCGGCAAGCTCATCCCGGCCGGTACGGGTATGTCCCGTTACCGCCAGCTCAAGATGCTGGTTCCTTCCGAGCAGGAGGAGCAAGCGCCGTCAGCCCCCGAGACGGGGGAGGCGGGACTGAGGGAGGTCGGGAGCTAGGCCGGGCACCGAAGGCGCCCCCAACTGCCGGCAGGGTAAGGTGGGATCCGGCGCGGGAACGGGTCTACTGAGTAATTCCTACCTTTCGACGGCAGTCCTGGTTTCCGCGAGTACCTAAAGCCTCGCCGGGCACCGAACTCGGCGAGAGCAAGGGTGGAGGCG
>JANLFO010000039.1 GCA_024653205.1 Clostridia bacterium
AGCACCCGGTACCGCCAGTCAACTCAAGTTAACTCGAAAGTGGGGATACGTCAGCTTGGTTCCCCCTTTACGCGAGCAAGTTCCCCGCCTGCTGGCCCCTACCCCAGCGGAGCAGGGCCGCCCCCCAGGTGAACCCCGCCCCGAAGCTGGCCAGAAGTACCAGATCTCCTTCCCTGAGCCTCCCCTGTTGCCTCGCCTCGTCCAGAGCCACGGGAATAGAGGCGCTGGACATATTGCCGTAGCGGTCCAGGTTAACCACTACTTTATCCTCCGGCAGGCCCAGGCGGCGCCGGGTAGCGTCGATGATTCTCCAGTTGGCCTGATGCGGCACGAACAGGTCCAGATCCTGTGGCTCCAGGCCGCACCGGTGAAGTACGTCCAGTGATACCTCTTCCATACACCGTACCGCGAAGCGAAACACTTCCGGGCCGCGCATGTGGATGGTGTGGAGTCGCTCCTTCACGGTTTCCTCGCTTGCCGGCAGGCGCGACCCTCCTGCCGGCTGAAAGAGCAGTTTTCCCCCGCTGCCGTCGGCGGCCATACGCGAAGCCAGCACTCCCCTGCCTTGGGGTACCGGACCCATCACTACTGCGCCGGCGCCGTCGCCGAACAGTACGCAGGTATTGCGATCGGTCCAGTTAATGATGCGGCTGAAGGTCTCGGCTCCGATCAGCAGTATGTAGCGGGAATAGCCGGTAGCGATGAGCTGACTGCCCAGGGCCAGTCCGTAAAGAAAACCGGAGCAGCCTGCTTCCAGGTCGAAGGCCCAGGCCCGCGCGGCTCCCAGTTGATCCTGGACCAGGCAGCCGGTGGCGGGAAAGGCCATGTCCGGGGTAACCGTAGCCACCATTATCAGGTCGATTTCCTCGGCGGGCACGCCGGCATCGGCCAGGGCCCTCCGTGCCGCCTCCAGACACAGGTCAGAAGTGGCCTCGCGCTCTGCTGCCCGCCGGCGTTCCCGGATGCCGGTTCGCTCTCGTATCCACGCGTCACTGGTGTCCACTATTCGTTCCAGGTCCTGGTTGGTTATGATCTCTTCCGGCAGGTAGGAACCGGTACCTAAGACTCCGGCGGCGAGCAATGAGGTCCCCCCTCCGAGGCTGGAGTCAGAGCTCGAATCAGCTCCGGTACGAGCCGGTTGGTTACGCACTGCTTGGCCACGCCGATGGCGTTCTCGATGGCCCTGGCCCTGGAACTGCCGTGGCAGACCACGCTTACTCCCCGGACGCCGAGCAGAGGCGCGCCTCCGTATTCCGCGTAGTCGAGCTTCTTCCACAGCGAATGCAGGGCCGGGAAAACCAGGGCAGCGCCGGCGCGGGCCAGAGGCCGGTGTGCCAGTTCCTGGCGCAGCATGGTCATTAGGGCTGCGGCCATCCCTTCTCCGAACTTCAGAAGCGAGTTGCCTACAAATCCGTCACACACCACTACGTCGGCTACGCCCATGGGTATGTCCCGGGGTTCCACGTTACCCATGAAGTTAAGCCCGGAACCGGCCAACAAGTCGTAGGCGGCCAGGGTTAATTCGTTGCCCTTGTTCCGTTCGGTACCGATGTTGAGTAAACCTACCCGGGGCCGACTCAGCCCCAGTATTCTTTCCGCGTAGACCGCGCCCATCTGGGCAAACTGCAGGAGATGTTGAGGGCGGCAATCCACGTTGGCCCCCACGTCCAGGAGAAGTTTCCCCCCGGCCACGGTGGGAAACACCGTGGCTATGGCCGGCCGCAGGATACCCTCGATACGGCCCAGGGTTAAGAGGGCGGCGGCCATCTGTGCGCCGGTGCTGCCGGCGGAGACCAGGGCCTGGGCTTGTCCGGTCTTGACCAGTTCGGTGGCCACCCAGATGGAAGACCCCTTCTTGCGGCGTAAGGCCGTGGCCGGCGGATCGTCCATGGTAATTACTTCCGGTGCGTGAACTATTGTAATGTTGCGGGCATGGTCTTTCCACTTGCGCATTTCCTCCTCGATTGCTTCCCTGTGCCCTACCAAAATGACTTCCGCGCTGCCGTTCCGTGCCGCCGATAGGGCTCCACGCACCACTTCCCCGGGAGCGTAATCACCTCCCATGGCATCTACGGCGATCCGCATGGCGCCGCCTCCTTGGCACTCTGCTGCTTCAGGCTTACTACTATGAACTGCCCCTTGAAGACCAGTTCCCCCTTCACCTGGGAGTGCACCGAGACCAGGACCGTGGGGCCGCGCACTACCTTGACCGAGGCCTTGGCCACCACCTTCTCGCCCACGTACACCGGACGCCGGTAGCGGACCCGGGCGCTTCCGGTCACCACCAGGGGAGCGTCGATTACCGCCACCGCCAACGAGTTGGCCTGGGCAAACAGGTAATGCCCCCGCGCGATCTGGCTCTTTTCCAAAACCATGTCCGGGGTGATTTCCAGAATGGAAATGCCGGTGCGCCCCAATTCCAGGTGCACCAGTTCACCGACCAACTCTTCCCGGGTAAGAGAGCGCACCTGCCCGTAGGCGTGGCGCGCTACCGAGCGCACCCTTTCCCGCAGCTCGGGGATGCCCAGGGCCAGCCGGTCCAGGCGCACGGTCTGCACGCTAACTCCGAAGAGACGCGCCAGCTCCTCGTCGGTGGTGAAAGGGTTCTCTTGCAGGATCGATTCTAGGCGGCGATGACGTTCCAGCCGGCGGTCGCTACGCAAAGACCGGCCCATTAACTATGACCTCCTAATAGTACCAAGCACTAGTAGTATAATATACCACCGCCGCCTTAGCAACCCAAACGTCGCCTTGCGCCCTCCGTCCGGCAGCCGGGCTTCCAAAAAAGAAAGAGTAAGCCTCGCGGCTTACCGTCCTCGCCATCGCGGAGAATCTACTTCTCTTCGCCGGCCACCTTACGGCCCCGGTAGTACCCACAGTTGGGGCACACGCGGTGAGGCAGCTTGGGTTCGTGGCACTGGGGGCAGGGCGAAAGGGTGGGGCCATTCACCTGTGCCCATATGGAACGCCGGTGACGCTTGCGGGCCTTGGAAACTCTGCGCTTGGGTACTCCCATGACATTTCCTCCTCTTGTCTTTCAGCCTTTCTGCCGGGCAAACAGGCTCCCGAGTACCGTAAGGCGCTCGTCTGGCTTAGGGCATGCACACGGGCCTTCCTTGAGATCGTGACCGCATTGGGGGCATAGCCCCGGACAATCGGGTTGGCACAACGCCTTCATGGGTAGGGCCAGAACCAGGGCCTCCTCTATCGCCGGGCGAAGCTCTATCTCGTTGCCCTCGAAGGGTTGGACCTGCTCCCTTTCCTCGTCGGACAAGGAGGCGAGTCTTGACACATGGGCGAACTGGGCCTCCAGCGGGGCCACAACCTCCTCCTCGTAATCGGTGAGGCAGCGGCTACACTGGCGGCGCACTACCGCCCGGACCTGTCCTTCGGATACCAGCAGCTTTTGGCCGCCGCTCACCTTTCCCTCTACTCGTACCGGCCCAATGAACCGGATTTCCTCCCCGGCCAGGCTCACCGCCGGGATCTCCTCCTCAAACACGAAGGAAATACTCCTTCCGGGGTGGCGCCGGAGATCGGCAACGTCCAGGCGCATGGTGTGACCCCCCAAGATAACCGGCGCTATTATAGTCAACGCTTCTATTCGGTGTCAAGCCGGCATAAGTTCTGACGGGTACCCGGTCTGCCCTTAGGGTAGTCCTGGTTTCCCCTGGTACCGGCCGCCTTACCGACCGAACCGCTCTGCGCCTGGTACGGCCGGTAACGCCGGAGCCGGCCTCGCTCGAGACTCGGGTGCGGGGAGCAGGTATGAACCGTAAGCGAAGGCAGTGGCTAGGGGTAGCCTGGCTGGTTTTTACCGTTTTGCTGGTAAGCCATCCTCAAGCTACCTATTCTGCCACCCACCAAGCCCTTGCCCTATGGTGGCAGGTAGTATTGCCGGGCCTGTTACCGTTTCTCATAGCCTCTTCTCTACTGGGCAGACTTGGCATGATTGCCCTGATAGGCCGATGGCTGGAACCCCTTACCCGCCGGCTCTTTAACCTGCCCGGTACGGCGGCACTGGTAATCGTACTCGGCTACAGTTCCGGGCCGCCGGTGGCGGCCGCCATGGTTGCCGAGTTGCGGCGCCGCCGCCTTTGCACACCCCGGGAGGGCGAAAGACTCTTATGTTTTACCCACAACGCCAGCCCCCTGTTCCTCTTGGCCGCCGTGCCGGTGGGAATGCTGGGCGATGCCTCCCTCGGTGTGCCCCTGGCCGCTGCCCACTACTGCGCTAACCTGATCCTGGGCTTACTCTGGCGCCGGTACGGGGGCGCCCGTCCTACCCGCCAGCCGCAGGCCAGCCCGTTTCCGACTCGGTCTGTACCGGGCGCAGTCTCCGCGGAGGCGCCTATGGCGGCTCTATTGGCGGAGGCGGTTACCCAGGCCTTCCGGACCCTGCTCCTGGTTGCCGGTTACATGACCCTTGCCGCCGTTGCCCTTGCCCTGTTGAGGGAGACCGGTGGTTTGGGCCCGTTGGCGCGCGCATTCGGCGCCCTGCTTGCGCTCTTCTCCTTGCCCCCGTCCCTGGGGGAGGCGGTGACGGAAGGCCTGGTAGAAATGACCCTGGGAACCTCCCGAGCTTGCCAGTCCTCGGCTCCCCTTGGTGACCGTCTGACCGTGGCCAGCATGATACTGGGTTGGTCCGGTCTTTCCGTACACGGTCAGGTGGCCAGTGTTCTTGCCGGAACGGACTTGCGTCTGGGGCCCTACCTGCTGAGTCGTATCGCTCAGGGCCTGCTGGCCGCGGTCCTGATAAGGCTCTGGTTACCTGAAGCCGTACCCACCTTTCAGCTCCCGCGACCGGCCACCTGGTCTCCGCTTCTGGTCTTCGAACTCAGCCTGTTACTCCTGGGCCTGGGGCTTGCCCTGTGGCTGTTGCTGGCGCTGTTGTTCGCTCTCTTCAGGCGGTCTTGGTACGGCGGGCTTTGAGTTCCTGCCGGCCCTGGCGCACGTTGGCCAACGCCTTATCCAGTGCCATTTCCAGACGGTTCAGCACCTCATCGGCGTAGCTCTCCGCTCCCTGGTGTATGTCCCGCGCCGTTACCTCGGCCTTGTGCAGGATCTCCTGGGCTCTTAACTGTGCTTCCTTTATTATCTCCGTTTCCTGTAAACGCTTTTCTATTTCCTGGTTTGCCGCTTCCCGAATCAGTTCTGCCTGTCGGCGCGCTTCCGCCAGCACTTTGTCCTTTTCTCGGGCCAAGCGCTGGGCCTCGCCTATCTCTGCCGGCAGCAGGGCCCTGATCTGGTCCAACCAGTTCAGGATGATCTGCGCTTCCACCACTATTCTGCCGGTAAGGGGTATGCGGGTTGCCCGCTCCACAAAGTGCTCTATCTGGTCGAGCAACACAAGAACGTCCTTTTGGTCACTGCCGTTCAGCAAACGTTTCACCTCCTCCTGGGCACCGGTAGAACAACAGCCTGGTATTGCCGTAACGGTATTCCCGGATCAGCAGTAGTCTTGCCGGCTCTTCGAGATCCGGGGCATCTCTAACCGAAGCCTGAACCAAGAAGGCTCCACCGGGAGCCAGGATGTCCGCCCCGGCAAGCTTCTCACCCAACTCTTTCAGCCAACCTTGTTCGTAGGGGGGATCGGCGAAGACAACGTCGAACGATGCTTTCTGCGCCTTCAGGCGGTTGAGGGCCCGCCGTACATCCAGACACCATATTGCGGCCTTTGCCCCGAGACCGGCCCCCTTCAGGTTTTGCCGAATGAGGGCGCAGTTGGCCGGATTCTTCTCCACGAATACCACTTTACCCGCCCCGCGGCTCAGGGCCTCCAGCCCCACGCTACCGCAACCGGCAAAAAGGTCTAAGAAACTGGCCCCCATTATCTCTGCCGCCAGGATGTCGAAGACGGCTTGCCTCACCCGGGAAAGAGTGGGCCGGGTGTGCCGGTCGTGAGGTGTCTTGATGGGATAGCCTTTGGCCGTACCGCCAATAATCCTCAAACGCCTTCCCTGCCGAAGAAACTTTTTCTTCTTCCCGGGTATAATCTACCCTCGCCCGGTAAATAATTAGTAATGCCGAAGAGCTTAGTAACCCTCCCCCATGAGCTCTTCCTCCGGTTTCTCCTCTCCCAAGGAACGGCGACCGGCCGTAAGGCAGGTCGCCGGCCGGGGACCGGCTCCGTAGGGCCGGCCCCCGGCCTTATATGGGCTTGGGTACTTTTTGCTCCTCGGTAGCCTCGAACTGCACCTTCCGGCTGCACCGCGCACAGATGTACAGGGCCTGCGGGTTGGCCGCCAGCCTCTGATAATCTTTATGAATTTTGGTGATCTCTTCTCTCCGCCCGCATAGCGAACACCGTACTTCCACCGTTCATCCCCCCGCCTGGTTCAAGCATTTCTACAGCTCTATGCTTTTTCCTGCTGCTTCGACACATTCCTTGCCAGGTGGGTCGGGCAGACTAGGATGGGGTGAGAACAAATATGGACCGTTGGAATCTCTTGGAACGCTACGGTCTAAGTATTGACCTGGCGGTGGAAGCTCATGCCTTGCTACGGGGTGCGACCACAGAGGAGGTGCCGGGAGTCCGGGAGGACAAGGAAGAACTCGACTTCGCCACCGTCACCACCATTACCGTCCTCAATGCCACCGGCGAAAGGGCCATGCGCCGCCCGGTGGGCACCTACGTAACTATTGAGGCACCGACTCTCGGCCAGCCGGTGCCCGAGGCCCGTAAACAGCTGGTCGAACTGTTGGCGGCGAAGATCACGGATTTGATGGGGCGAGCGGGCCTGCTGCCCCAGGCAGACGTACTCATTGTGGGGCTCGGCAACCGTCGTGCCACTCCGGACTCTCTCGGGCCCAGCGTGGTGGATCGGTGCCTGGTCACGCGACACCTTCACCGCTACGCCCCAAGAAGCATACCGCCTGCCTGGCGTTCGGTCAGCGGCCTGGCTCCCGGCGTCCTGGGAGTAACGGGAATAGAAACCCTGGAGGTGGTCAAGGGAGCCGTGGCGCACGTGCACCCGGGGCTGATAATCGCGGTCGACGCCCTGGCCGCCCAGGAGGTGAGGAGGCTGGGGACCACCATCCAGCTGTGCGACACGGGCGTCAACCCAGGCTCCGGAACGGGCAAGGCGCGCGAAGGGCTCAATCGCTACACTCTGGGAAGACCGGTGATTGCCATCGGGCTGCCGACCGTCGTGCGTGCTCCGGTGCTGGCACACGACCTGTTTGCCCGCCTGACCGCTTCTGATGGCCCGGAACGGGACCAGAACCTGCAGCGGGCGCTGGACGACCTCCTGTCACCCTTCGGGGGTGATCTGACCGTAACCCCCAAGGAGATCGACAATCTGATTGATCAGGTATCGGCCATTATTGCCTCGGGCATAAACCGGGCGCTATTTCCGGACTTGAGCGAGGAGGAGGTTGCTTATTTGGTATGAAGTGCGCGGGTCAGGCCGCCTCTTCCGGCAAACGCACCGACTGCTGACGGCCAAACCAGGCTAACGCCGCGCCGCCAGGCCCGCCAGGAACAGGCCGTTGGCCAGCAAGGCCGCCCCTCCACCACCTGCCGTATTTTGCTTTCTTGGCATAAGGCACGTATATTTCTTCCCAAAACGGCCAAATTAATACCACAAAGGAAAGGGGAGCAAGGAGCCCGGCTCCTTGCCCCCGCTCTTTGCCCCGGTTAGCGGCCGCCGGTAGGAGTGACAGGCGCGCCGTAGGCTTGAGGAGCAGTGGTCTGACCGGCCAGGCCCTGCTCATAGGCCTGGATCATCCGGCGTACCATGTGCCCTCCTACCGCGCCGCACTGCCGGGAGGGGATATCGCCCCAGTAGGAGCCATCCCCTACGTTGAGCCCGACCTCAGCCGCCATCTCGTACTTGAAACGATCCATGGCCGCACGGGCTTCGGGGATGATTATGCGGTTGCTCCTTTGGCCCTGACCCATTCCGGTTCACCTCCTCTGCTCTTTTTGGCCGGCACTATATATTCTGGCTCTCGTCCCGGGCTCAATACCCTGTAAAAAAACGCAGAGGAGGGAACGGGCTCTTAATCTAAATTTTTAATTGTTTCTGCAATTTGTTGACTGCCTCCCTAAGCGGAGGCCAGGCTTGCGGCTGGGACAACCACCAGGAAGCGTCCCGTCGGGCCACACCGATCAGCTTGGCATCACGCACCAGGTCCGCCATCCTGAACTCCGGCCAGCCGTGCTGCCGGGTGCCGAAGAATTCGCCCGGACCTCTTAACCGTAAGTCTGACTCGGCCACGGCAAACCCGTCCTGGCAGGTGGTGAGTACGCGAAGCCGTTCTCGGCTCAGCTTGCCGCGGGGACGCCCGATGAGGTAGCAGTAAGCCGGCCTCTCGCCTCTGCCCACCCGGCCGCGAAGTTGGTGCAGTTGCGCCAGCCCAAAGCGTTCTGCCCCCTCGATCACCATTACGGTAGCCTGAGGCACGTCTATGCCCACCTCGATTACCGTAGTGGCCACGAGCACTTGCACCTCTCCGCGGCGGAAGGCTTCCATCACTTTTTCCCGTTCCTCCCGTTTGAGGCGCCCGTGTACCAGGCCCACGGTCAGATCGGGAAAGGTTTCGCGCCTCAGGCGCTCGGCAAGTTCTTCCGCGGCCTCGGCCTGTATTACTTCCGAATCTTCCACCAGGGGGCACACTACATAGGCCTGGCCTCCCTGGGCCGCCTCGCGCCGCACGGCGCCGTAGGCGTCCTGGCGCCGCGACTCGGGCAGAAAGACCGTCTTGACCGGCCTTCTTCCCGGAGGAAGACCCTCAATTACCGAGACCTCCAGGTCGCCGTAGAGGGTTAGTGCCAGAGTACGCGGGATGGGGGTAGCGGTCATTACCAGGACGTCCGGGCATCCACCCTTCTCCAGGAGCCTGGCCCGCTGGCCCACTCCAAAACGGTGCTGTTCGTCGATTACCACCAAGCCCAGCCGGCGGAAGGCAACGCCCTCCTGGATGAGGGCGTGAGTCCCCACGGCAATCTCCACTTCGCCCCGGGCCAGGCGCTGCAGAGCTTCCTCCCTTTCCCTCCCCGTCAGGCTGCCGGTCAGCAGCGCCACCCGAAGGCCGAGGGGAGCCAGCCACTTCTGGAAGGTAGAGGCGTGCTGCTCGGCCAGGATTTCGGTGGGCGCCATGAGCGCGGCCTGGTAACCCCCCTGCACCGCCTTGACCATGGCCGCGCCGGCGATCACGGTCTTTCCCGAGCCGACATCTCCTTGCAGCAGGCGCGCCATGCGCCGGGGGCTTTCCATGTCCTGTTTGATTTCCTGCCAGACCTTTTCCTGCCCGGGGGTAAGAGAGAAGGGAAGCGAGGAGAAGAAACGCTGCACCAGTTCGCCGTCCGGGGCATGGGCCACACCCGTGTTTTCGGCCCGGTTTCGGCTGCTGCTCAGAAGGGCCAATTGAAAAAGGAACAGTTCTTCGTAGGCCAGGCGGGTTCTGGCCTGCAGCAAGGTCTGGGGGGTGCTCGGGAAGTGGATCTGTCGCAAGGCCTCGGCAATGCCGGGGAGCCGGTAACGCCGGCGCAATTCGGAAGGGAGCACTTCGGGAAAGGCATCGGCGTACTCATCCAGAACCCGGCACATGAGCTGGCGCAGGGTGCGCTGTGAGAGCCCTCGGGTGAGTGAGTAGAAGGGTACGATCCGGGCCTGGCCAAGGCTTTCTTCTTCCCGGGCCACCTCGTATTCCTGGACCAGGATCTCCCTTTGTCCCAGGAACTGTCTGACTTTGCCGGTGACGATCACGCGGCATCCGGCCTGGAGCTGCTGTTTTACGTATGGCTGATTAAACCAGGTTGCCCAGGCCCGGCCGCTGCGGTCGGCTACCAGTGCCCGGGTTACCACGAGCTTGTCGTTCGGCCGCCTCTCCTCTACCGCTACCACCGTACCCGAGGCGGTACAGGTGTCGCCGGGGTTGAGGCTGCCCAAAGGTGTGAGGAAGCGTCGGTCCTCGTAACGACGCGGAAAGTAGAGCAGAAGGTCGCGTACGGTAAGGACCCCCAATCTGGCCAATAACCTTGCCCGCTGAGGTCCTACGGTCTTAAGGTACTGTACCGGCAGATCCAAGTCCCTGGCGCCCACCACTCTCCCCCTCGAAGAGCCGGTCTACTGAGTTATCCCCACTCGTATAATTTGACCTGCAGGTTATCAAGAACCCAACGTAGGCATC
>JANLFO010000040.1 GCA_024653205.1 Clostridia bacterium
CCGGTACGAGGGGGAAACCAGCACTGCCCCGGGACGAACTGGGGATAACTCAGCCGTCACCCGGCTTGACAGGTGGGCGAGCGCATAGGATAATAAGAGGTGTATAGGGCGTCCGTAGCTCAGGGGCGAGAGCACCTGCTTGACGCGCAGGGGGTCAGAGGTTCAAATCCTCTCGGACGCACCAGATTTGACAAGGGTTTCAGGGTTCGGGTAGGTACTGCAAAGGGCGATTTACTGCAACAGTACTGCAACCCGGCCCGAAGGACCATAAAAGCCAAGCCGCCGGCGTTAACCGGCGGCCCTTCGGCAGGTTCCCTCCCTAGGCGGAGGGATTTTTTTACCGTCAGGGTCCCGTTGAGCTTCGCCACCGCTTCACGCTTCAGCAAAAACGATTTTCGGGCTTCCTTCGAAAAGCATCCGCCGGATTTCCGGCGGATTTTTTATCGAAGCGCCCCCGAATTGCGCCCCCGGCTCCGGCCGGGGGCTCTGGACATTCCCGGAACCACCAAACATTGAAAGGGGGCAGTATGTCCTTCTTGACCCGGATTGGCTACATGAAATGGTGTGGGTTCCTATAATTGGTTTAAGGTGAACTCGGGCAGGTTCGGCGGGTACGCGGTCAGCAATGCCCCATACGCAAACGATCAGTCAACGCAAATAGCTCACTAGTACAGGGACTTGACGAACGAGCATCTGCTTCGTATAATAAGACCAGGAGTTCGATCGACCGGTCGATCGAACTCGACAGAAAGCGGGGTCGCGGCCGGCGGGACTCAGAATGGAGGTGGGACGGGACACGTAGTTGGTTTATTTGTTCGGTAGCCGGTCTACTTGCCCATTCGTACGGTAAGGGAATTTTTCTGGAGAGCGCGGTAAGGAGGTAAGAAGAAAGGGTCTAGGAGAAAAACGGGGATGACAATTATGTCGATAGCGTACAATGGCAATAGATAGAGCTTACAGATAACAACCGGCCGGGTAGTCCCATTGTTCCGCGGATCGAAAGTGTCCCGGTCGCTATCTTCAACGCCACACCAGGCCCAGGTGATCGATCTAGCTTCCGGTACCCTGCCCTTATAATCCTGTCCAATCGAAGTCGTTAAGCGGCGGATCGGCCGAATAGACGTACGGACCAACCGGTAGCCCAACCGGAACTTAGCCCCTACTGCGGTAAGGTGCCTTCCGAAGAGAACTCCGGAGAGAGTGCGGGATTGCGAAACGGTATGCGATTCACCAAGCACCTTAGAGATGCCCATTGGAGGTGTAGAAATGGCCTTTGAAACCCTATTGTTCGAAAGCCGGGAGGCGGTCGGGGTAATCACCTTAAACCGACCGCAGCAAATGAACGCCATCAATGGCCAGATGCTACACGAACTCTCAGAGGCCATTGCCGCCTGCGAGAGTAACCCGGCGATAGCCGCCATAGTACTTGCCGGCAACCAGAGGTCCTTCTGCGCCGGGGCCGACGTCAAGTACGTAACCTCTTTTTCTTCCTTGGACGATTTCATAGCCTTTTCTCGCCAAACAAAAGAAACATTTCACAAGATCGAGACTGCCGGTAAACCAGTCATCGCCGCCATTACCGGAGTGGCGCTAGGCGGCGGCCTGGAAATGGCCCTTTGTTGCGACCTGCGGGTTGCTTCCCAGGAGGCGCGGCTTGGTCTCACGGAAACCAGACTGGGTACCATCCCCGGGGCCGGGGGAACGCAAAGACTAACCCGGGTAGTAGGCCCGGCTCTGGCCAAGGAGCTAATACTTACCGGCAAACGTATCAGCGCCGAGGAGGCCTACCGGATAGGCCTGGTAAACGCGGTGGCGCCGGTAGACCAATGCATAGAAAAGGCCGTCGAATTGGCCAACCAAATCGGCGAAGGGGCGCCGCTGGCGCTCCGGGCAGCCAAGCGTTGTATCAATATGGCCTTAGAGGTGGATCTGGAGTCCGGACTTACCTTTGAAACCGAATGTGCCATCTTCCTCCAGGGCACGGAGGACCAAAGGGAGGGTTTCCGCTCCTTCGCGGAAAAGCGAAAGCCGGTATGGAGAGGCAAATAGGCTTACACCGGCCGGTCGGAACGAGGTTCCCGTCTGGAAGACAACGGCTTGTATTTTGGCCCTAAAGGGGGGACGGAGTATGGTGAAGGATGCCTCGGAGCAACCCAAACCGGTAATGGAAGGAGTGCTGGAAGTAGGCCCGCCACCCCGGCTTCGCGGTGCTATTTGCCCCTCGTGTAATCGGAAGTTTTTCCCTATTCCTATGGTCTGTCCGTATTGCTTAACCGAGTTGCAGTCCGTCCGGCTTTCTTCCGTAGGGAAGATTTACACCCTTACCATAGTGCGCACCAAACCGCCGTTCGGCCTTCCTCAGCCGTATGCCGTGGGCTACGTGGACCTCGAGGAAGATGGTCTGCGGATATTTGGCCTGTTCGACCCGCAAAGGATTGCCGACCTGCACCTGGGACAGCGGGTAAAGCTGGACGTGGGAGTTATAGGCGTCGACCCAAGCGGTGAGCCCTGTCTGCGTTACTACTTTACCCCCGAAGGAGCGGATGGCTAATGCGTCCGGTGGACATCATCGGGGTGGGTATCACCCCCTTTGGCAAGCATCCCGATAAATCGGTAGTCCAGCTGGGCAGTGAAGCTGCACTACAAGCCATTAAGGAGGCCGGGGTCAAGCCTAGCGACATCGGCGCCTGTTTCTTTGCCAATATGCAGGCGCCCCGCCTCCTGGCCGACTTTACCCTGGGACAGAACGTGTTTTGGGAAGTAGGTATTAATCGGGTTCCGGTGTTTAACGTGGAGAACGCCTGCACTTCCGGTTCATCGGCCTTCAACCTGGCCTGGATGGGTGTGGCTTCCGGAATGTACGATCTGGCCATGGTGGTGGGCGCCGAAAAGCTAATGGTACCGCAGCTAGGCTTGATGCAGGGCGCCGCCTCGGAAATTGAAACCCTGGAAGGGCTGGTGGTGGTGGCCAGTTTTGCCATGCGGGCCAAGCTGCATATGGAAACGTTCGGCACCACCAAGGAACAATTGGCGTTGGTGGCGGTCAAGAATAGGCGCCACGGAAGCTTAAATCCCCTGGCCCAGTTTAGGGAACCCATTACGGTAGAGGACGTACTTAACGCCCCCATGATTGCCGACCCGCTCACCCGCCTGAGCTGTTGTCCCAATGCCGACGGCGCGGCGGCCGTAGTGTTATGCGCGGCTGAGCTTTCCAAGAGGTACACCTCTCGGCCCATCCACGTAGCCGCGTCGGTTCTGATTAGCGGTCGTTACGAGAACCCCTGCGATCTTCTGCGTTGGGAGGCAGATGAGCGCGCCAGCCGTATGGCCTATGAGATGGCCGGTCTGGGGCCCGGCGACCTGGATGTTATCGAGTGTCATGACGCTTTTACCATCTCCGAAATACTCCACTACGAGGGCCTAGGCCTATGCGCCCCCGGCGAAGGGGGAAGGCTGGTAGAATCGGGTGCCACCAGTCTGGGAGGCAAGATCCCGGTGAACCCGTCCGGGGGGTTGCTTGCCAAGGGGCATCCGGTGGGAGCTACGGCGGTAGCGCAGATTGTGGAAGGGGTTCTCCAATTGCGAGGCCAGGCGGGCGCCCGACAGGTAGAAGGAGCTAAAGTATTCATGGCCGAGTGCATGGGCGCCGACAAGGCCGGAGACACCAAGACTTGCACTATCAATATTCTCTACAAGTAAAGCAATACCAGGAAGGAGGTTCATAAAATGGATTTTGGGCTTACGGGAAAGGTAGCCGCGGTAACCGGGGGAGCGCGGGGTATCGGCCGGGCCATATGTTTAGGGTTGGCGGACGAAGGAGCGGATGTGGCCATCCTCGACCTAGACCTGACCGGGGCCGAGGAAACCGCCCGCATGATCGGGGAGAAGTCGCGGCGTTCGCTGGCGGTCAAGGTTGATCTGGCCCAGTACGATGACGTTTGCACGGCCTTCCAACGGATTGTCGGCGAACTGGGACCGGTCGATGTCTTGGTATGTTGTGCGGCCATTACCGACAATATGGCTACCATTGAAAAGATGAGCGTGGAGGCCTGGAACCGGGAGATAGCGGTCAACCTGTCCGGAGCCTTCTATTGCATCAAGCAGGTCGGGCCGGAAATGGCGAAGCGCAAATGGGGAAGGATCATTCTGATTTCCTCTCGGGCCGGACTAGACGGCGGATACGGCCAGTGCTCCTATGCGGCCAGCAAGGCCGGGCTTTGCGGGCTGGCCAAGACCGCCGCCCTGGAATACGCCAGGCATGGGGTCACCACCAACGTGGTGTTTCCCAGTCTGGCCAATACTCCGGCTACGCAGCGGCTTCCCGAGGAGGTCCGGGAAAAGATCATCCGCAAAATACCCACCAGACGCCTGCAGGAGCCGGAAGAGGTGGCCTCGGTGGTGGCGTTTATTGCCAGCGACCAGGCCAAGAGCGTAAACGGAGCCGAGATCATGGTCACTGGTGGGATCGAGCTCTTCGTTTTCTAGCCGGTAGCAGTCAGAAGGCCAAGCCGGCGGGGTGGGTGAAGGGCCGAGTGGTCCCCGGTCTTGGCCGGCCGTCCTGGTTTCCCCGAGTATCCGGAGCCTCGTCGGGCACGGAACTCGGCGTAAGTGCCAGCCTAGGTTCGGTCGGGGAGGCACCCGGTACAAAGGGGAACCGGGACTGCCGGCAAGGAAAATCGTGAAATCAGCCGGGGCGAAGGGAAGGCTGGCCCGGCCTCACCGGTCACCCCCCACCGGCAAATAATCTAAGGGGGTGAAAAAGGACTTCATGGACTTTGCTCTAACTGAAGAACAAGAGATGCTCAAGCGAAACGTGGGCGAGTTCGCCCGCCGGGAATTGGCCCCGATGGTGCGGGAGATTGACGAGAAGGAAGAATTTTCTTGGGAAGCTTGGCATAAAATGGCTTCCATAGGGCTTCCAGGACTGGTCGGCCCGGAAGAATACGGGGGGTCCGGCGTAGAAAGTTTGCTCACTCAAACCATAGTAGTCGAGGAACTGGCCAGACATGACTACTGTTCGGCGGCAAATATTGTTTCTAATTGGTCAATTATTCAGATGCTAACCATTGGCACTGAGGAGCAAAAGGCCAAATACCTAAGGCCTTTATGTACAGGAGAGTCGGTAAGCGCCTTTGCGCTAACCGAACCTCAGGCCGGGTCGGACGCTAGCGCTATCACAACTCGTGCCCGGCTGGACAATGGATACTGGATACTGAACGGCGAGAAGCATTTCGTGACTCAGGGCGGGGTAGCTGACTTTGTTATAGTCATGGCGCGAACCAGGGAGGGAAAGGGCCCGGACGGGATTACCGCCTTCCTGGTCGACAAGGGTACCCCGGGCTTCATAGTGGGCAAGAAGGAGGCCAAGTTGGGTTACCGAGGTTCGACGACCAACTCGCTGGCTTTTGTTGACTGCCGGGTTCCGGCCGCCAATATCCTGGGCGAGGAGGGTAACGGTTTTCGAACCGCCATGAGGATGCTCTCCGAGGGCCGAATACTGACCGCCGCCCAGGCGCTCGGCCAAGGCCAGGCGGGCCTGGATGCCGCCACCCGGTATGCAACGGAGCGGCAGCAGTTCGGGGTGCCCATCGGGCATTTCCAGCTTATCCAGGGAATGTTGGCCGACATGGCGATTCAGGTGGAAGCGGCACGATGGTTGGTGTACTATGCCGCCTGGCTGAGGGACAGCGGCCGACCCTCCGCCCGCTATGCTTCTATGGCCAAAGTGTTCGCTAGCGATATAGCCATGAAAATCGCGCTGGATGCGGTCCAGATCTACGGCGGATACGGGTACATGCGCGATTATCCGGTAGAGCGCCTTATGAGGGATGTCAAGCTAACGCAGATATATGAGGGGACCAACCAGATTCAACGCCTGATTATCGCCCGGCACCTGCTAGGTATTAAGATGCCGTTCCGAACCATGTACGGACGCGATTAGTGGGCGTCCGGGTATAACCATCGAGTGATGGCAGGTGAAAGAGATGAGCTCTGACATTTCAATTAATCGTGTAATGCACGTTTTGTTAGAGAACCAAGCGGCTAGGCATGGGCAACGGATGTTCTTGCATTACCTAGATGAAGAATGGAGTTTCGAGACCACCGATAAGACGGCCAGAAGGGTGGCAGCAGGGCTCGTAAGGCTCGGTATTAAAAAGGGTGATAATGTCGCAATATTCATGGATAATTGTCCCGAATTGTTATTCTTATGTTTTGGTATTTATAAGCTCGGGGCCGTAGCGGTTCCGGTTAACGTTGCGCATAGGGGAGAAATCCTGGCCTATCTGTTGGAGCATCCGGATCCCAAGTTGCTGGTATTTCATACTCACTACTGGGACCGAATTGGGCTGGCGCTATCGAATGTAAAGTCGTTGGGGGCTCTGGTAGCGGTTGAGGCCAGAGAGGAAGACCGGGCACCTGAGGGCGGGAGTGCTGCTTCCTTGAATGATCTGTCGGCGGGTTTCTCCGCGCCGGTCTTGTCTTGGGCCGACCTGGTGGATAACGATGGCACTTACCCCCGGGAGGAGGTTAGATTCTCGGACCCGGCGATGATTATCTACACTGCCGGGACGACCGGATTACCGAAGGGCGTGGTATTGCCCCATAACCAATTATACAGCGCAGCGGAACGCCACCGTGATTGCTTGGGTGTAACCGACGAAGATTGCGTTTATAACTGCATGCCCCTCTTCCACGCCGTGGGATGGCACGGGGGCGTCAACCTCGCCCTGGTCAGCGGGGCCCGGCTGGCCTTAGCCCGAAGGTTCTCCGCCAGCCGGTTTTGGAATGACATACGACGGTACGGCGCCACGGTTTGCCCCTGTGCCGGCAGTGTAACCTCGGTCTTGTTCAGACAAGAGCCGCGACCGGACGATGCGAATAACCCTCTGCGTTTCTTCCTGGGAGGGCCGACGCCGCCGGAGCTGTTTGAAACCTTTGAGCAACGATTTGGGGTCAGGAATGCCGAATTCTACGGCACTACCGAGATAGCGGCTCCCACCATGAATCGGCCCTTCGAACGTAAAATAGGTTCCTGCGGCAAGATTCATCCTGATTTTGAGGTCCACATTATCGGAGAAAACGGTGTAGAATGCCAACCCGGAATAGCAGGGGAAATCGCGGTACGCCCCCGGAAACCCTACAACATGATGCTCGGGTACTATAAGAACCCCCAGGCGACCGTAGAGGCATGGAGAGACTTATGGTTTCGCACGGGCGACTTTGGTTACCTGGATGAAGACGGCTATTTACACTTTTCTGACCGAAAAAAGGATGTAATCAGGCGGCGAGGAGAAAACCTGTCTTCGTTTGAAGTAGAGAAGATTATCAACTCGCATCCGGCAGTTCTAGAGTCGGCGGTAATCGGAGTCCGGTCTGAATTGGGCGAGGAAGAGGTGATGGCCTGCGTGGTGCCTGCGCCGGGCTCCAAGGTGGCTCCGGAGGAGATCGTTGCCTACTGCGAGGGCCGGATGGCATACTTTATGGTTCCCCGTTACATCCGCTTTGTAGACTCCTTGCCCAAGACGCCCAGTTACCGGGTAGAGAAGTATAAGCTTCGGGAGGAAGGCATCACGCCCGACACCTGGGATCGAGAGAAAGCAGGCTACAAGCTGAAGCGTTAATTTTTTTTAATCCGTTATTATTTACACGCATCGGCAACAGGTCTAAACCTACCGAAAGGCCGGTGAGGAACATAGTCACACGCCGGTCCGTTTGGCACCCGGAGAGAACTAACAAAAGAAGAAGCCAGACTCACGGTAAAATGTCAAGCCCCAGAAACCAGTTGATGTAGCAGCACACACCTTAAAGAGGCAATAATAACCCTATCCAACTGCATGGTAGAAGTTGGCAACAAAACAGGAGGTTTTAGAGCGGAACTAATCCACCACCGTCCCCTTATAGATTTGGCCTTT
>JANLFO010000041.1 GCA_024653205.1 Clostridia bacterium
GAGTACAGGCGTTTACTGGAAGCCTGTACTCTCGATGGCCACGTGGGTTACGCCGCGTTCTTCCAGCCAGTCAGCCAGTTCCAGGAGGTGAACAGTCATGGTGCCAAAGCTCCTGAGTTCCTTGCCTTCCGGGGTGATAACGCAGGCAACCAGATTCCGCTTGTGAACGTCTATACCGCAGCACCGCTCGTAAACAACCTGCATGAGGTTCACCCCCTGTACATTTCCGGGCAGAAGGCGCAGCGGCTGTGCACCTTGAAATTCTACCCTACGTGCTCACCCCAGAAGGCGGCAACACTCAGTGGTGCTCCAAACCGCCGGATCCGTCTGCTAGTCGGGCTTATAGCACCAGCCAGTGTCGATCTCCTTGCGCCAGCTGCCCAAAGGAATACTTCGACGCCAGCGCCCTTTTTCATTGCCTGTGGTGCGGCATTCTGCAGCATGGGGGGGGTCTGCTAGGGCTCCACCTGGTAGCGCAGCGGCAGGCCGCCGCCCACGTGAATCTGGCCGGCGGTGACGAAGCTAGAAAGGTCCGAGGCCAGAAACAGGGCTACCGAGGCGATGTCTTCCGGCATCCCCACCCGCTTCATGGGTACCACCTGGCCCAGCTCCCGGAAGAAGTCGTCTTTGTCGACGCCGGGCGGGATATTGCAGTCCCAAAGCTCGGTCCTCACCGGACCGGGGAGAATGGCGTTAATGCAGATCCCGTAAGGCGCATACTCCAAGGCGATATCGTTGGTCAGGCCCAGCACCCCGGCCTTAGAGGCGGCGTAATGGGCCATGGGTAGCGCGGGCGCGACCGCGTTGCCGGAAGAGATGTTAATGATCTTGCCGTAGCCGCGCTCCTGCATGTGAGGCAGCACCGCCTGGCAGGTAAGAAAAACGCCCTTGAGGTTGACGGCGATGGTCTTGTCCCACTCCTCCTCGGGGATCTCCGCAAAACGCCGGGAGGGAGGGCCGAAGGCGGCATTGTTCACCAGAATATCGATCTGGCCGAACTCCCGCAGTACGGTTCCCACCATTTCCTTGACCTGCCGGCTATCGGAAACGTCGCACCTCATGGCTAGGGCCCGGTGGCCCCGTCCCGCCAGCTCCGCCGCCGCGGCCTGGGCCTCCTGGTCCTGGAGGTCCACCAGCGCCACCGCGCCGCCCTCTTCGGCAAACCGCCGGGCGATGGCCTTACCGATCCCCCGCGCCGCTCCGGTAACAATGGCTACTCGGTTCTCCAGCAGCATGGACTTACCGACCTCCCCCTTTTTGCCGGGTCTGCGCTCAACCGGCCCTACGCTTCCGGCGGCGGCCAGGGACCGATAAACTTCATCCGCCGGATCTTCCACTTGCCCCCGACCTTCACGTATTCGCACTCCTGGCGGCCTTGCAGCCAGCGCACCTCAGGCTCAGAGAAGAACAAGTACAGGATCCAGTAACCCTCGGCCCGGTCCCCCTCTACGGTGATAACCGGCTGAGCCACCAGGTGGCCGTCGCTACGCTTCACCCGCCGGGCCAACACTTGGTGAAAGAACTCTCCTATGGCCGCCTTGCCTACCAACCTATCTCCTAGAATATCGGCCTCTGCCTCTTCGACAAAACAATCCAGCATGTCTTCCCACTGTAAGTTACAGAGCCAGTAAACATAATTCTGGTGTAGCTTTTTGATCTCCTCCATATCCTCGAGTACCCGCACCCGGTTTTCCAATGCTTGCCACCACTCGTTTGTCCTCTCCGCTCTTTCTTCCATGCTGTTCACCCCCTCTTTATTCTTGTTTCAGAATCAAAATCGGGCCGCCTTGGGGCCTGCCGTGCTTGTACGCGCCACCGCCTCGGCCTCCCACCTTCCACCAAGCGCCACAGCAACCGGACGGGCAGGTTCAGCCGGCCACCGTCACGTTGACCAGCCACAGGCTAAGCTGGGGGAAGGCGGTCACAATCGCCAGGAAAACCAACAACACTATCAGAAAAGGCAATACGCCCCGCACCAGGTCTCCGACGGGTACGCCGAAAACATTGGCCGCAGTGAAGGTATCCATCCCCACCGGAGGGGTGATGACCCCGATCTGGGTATTTACTAGGAATACCACCCCAAACCATATGGGGTCGAACCCCAGGGCGGTAACCAGAGGGACGAAAATAGGGACGGTCAGAAAGGTGATGGTAGCAGCGTCAAGGAGGCAGCCCAGGATTAGGAGTATGACGTTGATGACGATGATCACCGTCCACCTGGAGATCCCCCAGGACTCGATTAGGGCCGGCAGGTACTTGGCAATGTTTGCACTGCCCATGATATAGGAAAAGAACGAGGCGCCGATCAAGATGAACATGATAATCCCGTTGATGACCGCCGTTTCCTCCAGCGCCCGCCGCAGGCCCGAAGCCCGTACTCCGTAGACTAGTAAGGCCAATAGGAGGGCTACCACCGAACCTATGCCCGAGGCCTCCGCCGGAGTGGCCAGGCCCATGTAAATGGAGCCCAGGATGGCCAGGATGAGGGCCACCAAGGGCCAGGTACGGCGAAGGGCGGCCAGCCTCTCACCCCAGGTGAACCGTTCTTCTTCCTTTGCTAGACGGGCGGCCTGCGGCGTAAAGGCCCATTCCGGCTTGAACCGGCAAATGGCCAAGGCGGTTAGCGAGAGCATGGCGGTCAGTATTATGCCCGGGATTATTCCGGCCGTAAATAGACGCCCCAAGGACACGTTGGCCAGCACCGAATAAATGATCATGGGCATGCTGGGAGGGATGAGGGGGCCCAAACAGCCGCCGGCCAATAGGGCGCCCAGGCCGAATTCCTTGCGGTAGCCGTATTTCTCCAATTCACGCACCGCGCTCTTGCCCACTACCAATATACAGGCCATACTGGTACCGATGGCGGCCGCCATGACCGCCTCTCCGATAATGCCCGCTGCCACCAGGCCACCTCGAAGCCGAGACAGCCATTTCCGGGCCATATCGTAGAGTTCTGTACCCATAGGCGTTTCCGCGATGATGCAGCCGATGAGCACGAACAGCGGAAGGGCCACAAAACCGAGATTGTAGAGCCCGTAGAAGGGCGTCCAGGCCGCCTTGGGCAGGCAGGTAACTCCGTAGGTTAGAAGCCCGACACTTACGGCGGAAAAGCCCAGGGAAAAGACCACCGGCACCCCCAAAAGGGTGAGAATCAGAAAAACCAGGCCGCATAAGGCCCCTGCCATCGGGATTTCCACCGGACTACCTCCCCGCGCCGGGAGCCCACGAGTCCGAAGGTCGGTCCTTTCTCGGTCTCAAGGACATAGATCCTGCGCCCCGGCAAAACTGAACGATCAGCACGCAGCACAAAAGACCAAAGCCGATAGGCACCAGCACCTTTCCGGGAAACAGCGGCGTTCTTATCACCGAGTGGCTGACCTCCCTCACCTGCAGCGAGTACAGGCTGTTTATCCAGCCGTAGTAGGTCACGATCAACGAGTAGAACAATCCGAGGGCCGGAGCAACCAGACCGAGCAAGAGCTTATGAATCAGCGGAGGATAGAGGCGCGTAAGATAGTCCGCCCTCACGTTCCGACCTAAGCTCTGCACCCCGGCAAAGGCCAACAGACTGCACCCCACCAAGAGCATCATGCTTATTTCTGACGAATACGGCTCCGGCCGGTGGACAAAATAGCGGAGCGCGGCCCCGATAAAGACCACCACGGCCAACACCACGATTATCAGCCCGCTCAGGAGGAGTAGTCTCTCGCTAACTCGCGTAATAAGGTCTGCCAGGGTGCGGGCCGTCTTACCCACCACCTTTCATCCCCCTCGTTCCTTTTGCCTCCCGGCCGTCCCGGTTCCCAGGGCTGGAGCGACCTTCGCCCGGTCAGGTGCCCGGCGAGGCCCAGAGACGCCCGGCGGAACCGGGACGGCCGCCGGAGGTCCCGAAGCCTAGTACGGGTAGGCGTACTTGGCATTCACCTCGTCGGCAATTTGCTTCACCTTCTGGCCGAAATCGCCCATATCGGCAATGGCCTTGTCTACGTAGGGCTTTACCGCCTGAACATACCGGTCTCTTTCCGCCTTATCCAGCAGAATAACCTCCATCCCTCTCTCTCGCATGGTATCCAGGTTCTCCTTGGCTTTGCGGATAAAGTACTCGTTCCTCTCCCGCGAGGTGGTTTGCCACTCTTCCAACAGTATCTTCTGAATGTCCGAAGGCATAGAGTTCCACACATCTAAGTTGATGGTAACCACGTTGGGAGCCAAGAACAGGTAGGAGCAGGAAACGTATTTGGCCACGTCGTTAAGATTATAGAGAACCACCTGCATGGTGCTGGCTACGGCGCCGTCCACCACCCCTTTCTGAAGCGAAGAATAGGCCTCGGTCCAGGGTAAGGCTACCGGCGAGCCGCCTAGGATACTAATGGTGTCCGAGATGGAGGGGGAGATAGACTGTATCACTTTGCCCCGCCAGTCCTCCAGTTTTCTTATCGGCTTCTTGGCCAGGACTACTTCGAGTGGAGGCACGATCCAGCCGGCCACCATCTTCTGATTAAATCTTTGCTCCATTATCTCGCTCCACAGAGGGATTAGCTTATCCAAGGCTTGCACCGCTGCCTCCATACTATTGAAGAGCAAAGGCAACTCTGAGGAGATAAACCGGGGCTCCACGGTGGTGAACACGCCCAGGGGCATATAGCACATCTCTACCGCTCCGGTTCTCACGGCATCTAGTATCTCGGGAACCTCACACAACTCGGAAACATGGTGAAGTTCAATCGTGTAGCTGCCTCCTGTTCTCTGACTGAACCTTTGCACCATCTTTTTTGCAGGTTCCAACGCCTCGCCGGTTTCACAGTCCCCGTACCGCAGTACCACCGGTTGTTGCGTCTTCTGGGGGGCCAGGGAGCCCGCCTGGGGAGCACAGCCTACGATCAGGCTGGCCACGGCCACCAAGACCAACAGCGCCAGGACTCTACGCATTGTCGTCTCCTCCTTGAAGCTAAAGTTTAACGAGGGGCTCGCCTTTGGCGACCCACACGGCACCGCGGTTACGCGTCAGTCAGTTCTTCTTCCCACTGCCGGAACAACCGTTTTACCCTTTCGCGGTTCTCGTCCCGGGTGGGGAAAACGTCTCCCGGATTCTCCCACTTCATCTTCTGAAGGTTTTCGATCACCCTGGGCATAACTTGCCAGGGAATGGAAACCAAAATCAAACCGTCCGGCAGCACCTTCAAGGACTGCATGCCCATGCTGAGGCCGGTAACGGTGAAGTTCACTCGGCCGCTCAACACCGGGTACACGTACAGCCAGGCGCAGGCGGCCACCGGCGTCACCTGGCTGGACCAGGCCTCTCCGGTGGAAAAGGTGGCCGCCCGCAGCAGCAGCTGAGCCTGGCGTACTTGGTCGGCGGTGAAAATGGTTACGTCCGGATCGAAGGGGGCCACGTCCAGGGCGGAAAAGGCCACATATCTTACCGAGCCCTTTATCATTTTGGGCAAATAATAGTATATGGCGCGGTTGGCCCTCGCCTCCTCGTAAAAGCCCTCCCTCTCGCCGATTAACCCACTGACGAACATCGGCCCGGCCTCTTCCATGCCCAGGAGAAACGGCTCCACGCACTCGAAATCCTCCCGGCCCACCCAAAAGGGCCGTCGGTTCTGAGCTTCCCTGAACATCTCGCAGAAGTTCAGGCTCCGGTCCAGCCTGGGAATCCCCTCCGGCTTGGTGATCAAGAACTTCACGCCTACGGGTTTCCTTTCAAAGCCCAGCCGCAACAGTACGGAATAGTCACGCACTTTGGCCACCTCCTGCCAGTAGCTTCCGGGTCACAACCACAGGCGTACGCCCTGCCGAATTAACTCCTTTTCACCACCTCCTCGATAACAGGCGCCTTAACCAACGTCCCTTAGGCGCCGGCTCGATCGCTAAAGGCTACTCCACGCAGCCGACTCTCAGCCGGTAGGCCGGCGTAAGCCGCGAGATGTCACCTTCCGACTGCCGCCTACGGCCACAGGTCCCGGGCCACGTCTTCCAGGCCCAGCTCGATCAATCTCTGCTTGGCGGGCCTGGCGGTTTCGAGATCCCACTGCATGGCCGCGTAGTACTCCCGGTCCATGGCCTCCTCGTCCAGGGTGATGCCCTTCAGGGGCCCG
>JANLFO010000042.1 GCA_024653205.1 Clostridia bacterium
GGCACCACCGGCAAACCCAAAGGAGTACTAAGGACCCACGAAAGCTACCTCGCTCACTACCTCCTGAACAACCTCAACACGGGCGTGCTCCCCACCGACAAACCCCTGCTGGTCATGCCCATGTGCCACGTCAACTCCATCTACTACTCCTTCTGCTACACCTACGTCTCCGCCCCCGTCATGGTCTACAACGTAATAAGCTTTGACCCCGAAGACCTGCTCAAAACCATCGCCGAATACCAAATCACCTTCACCTCCCTGGTCCCCACCCACTACGTCATGATCCTAAACCTGCCCCAGGAGATAAGGAAAAAATACGACGTCAGCACCATAAGGCAGCTGCTCATCTCCTCCGCCCCGGCGAGAAAAGAACTCAAACTCGCCATCATGGACTACTTCAAGAATGCCGAACTCTGGGAAGCCTACGGCTCCACCGAATCGGGACTGGTAACCCTGCTCCGTCCCGAAGAACAGTTCACCAAACTGGGCTCCATCGGCCGGGAAATCTTCGGCATCGACGAAATAAAACTCCTCGACGAACAAGGAAACGAAGTGCCCGTAGGCGAGGTAGGGGAGCTCTGGGCCCGCACCCCCCACGTCTTCAAAGAATACTGGAAAGACCCCGAGAAGACCAAAGCCTCCTTTCGGGGCGAATGGTTCAGCCCCGGAGACCTGGCCAAAAAAGACCAAGACGGCTACTACTACCTCGTGGACCGCAAGGCCAACATGATCATCACCGGCGGGGAAAACGTCTACCCCTCGGAAGTGGAAAACGTAGTCGCCGCCCACCCCGCGGTCCAAGAAGTGGCGGTCATCGGCGTGCCCGACCCCAAGTGGGGGGAGGCGGTCAAGGCGGTGGTGGTGCTAAAACCCGGATATGAGCCCACCCAAGAGCTGGCCAGCGAAATCATGGAGTTCTGCCGGGGCAAGATCGCCGGCTACAAGAGGCCCAAATCCGTGGACTTCATCTCCGAGGAAGAAATGCCCCGCACTGCCACCGGCAAGATCCTGCACCGGGTCCTAAGAGAACGCTACGGCAAATGGAGCGACGCGGTATGAAGTCGTTCGCAAGCATAGTAGAGGGAAGGAGGTAGATTGGGCAATGACACCGTTGCCTGATGGTGAGAAGATCATCGAGGCATTAGCGCAAAATGTTCTCGCCACCTCGCTTGACGACTTGGATGAGGATACCGTGGAATGGGCCAAGACGCGTATACTGGACGTCATTGGGTGCGTGGTGGTGGGGGCGAGAGCCGGGGGCAACGCGGAGTTGGTTAGTATTCTGAAGAAGTGGGGAGGTGCACCGGAAGCCAGCGTCCTGGTTTACGGGTATAAGCTGCCGGCGCCCTCTGCCGCCCTGGCTAACTGTGTTATGGCTCGCTCCTTTGATTACGGACCGGTAGAACCTCGGGCCGGAAGCCAGGGGTTACCCGGGCATTTAAGCGAAACCACCATCCCTACGGCCCTGGCGGTGGGTGAACTGGTGGAGGCCAACGGGGGCGAAATACTGGCTGCTCTTATTGCCGGCGAGGACGTGGCCTGCCGGGTTCTGGCTGCGGGGGGCTTTGATTTCGGTGATGGGTGGGACAGCGTGGGCACGGTCAATGCGATCGGCGCTACCGCCATCGCCGGGCGCCTCCTCGGCCTAAGCCCGGAGCAGTTGAGAAATGCCTTCGGGATAGTGCTTAACCAGCTGAGTGGTTCGTTTCAAGATTACTGGGAGGCCGGCATGACCTTTAAGTTACTCCAAGGTTTATCGGCGCGTAACGGAATCCTGTCTGCCGAGTTGGCCCGGGCCGGCTGGACAGGACCAAAGGATCCGCTCCTGGGCAGGTATGGATACTACCGGTTGTTCGTCAATCGCCGGGTGGATGCGGAGGTGCTCACCCGGGACCTGGGCCGGGCGTATTATACCGATTCCGTGATCAAGCCCTATCCGTCCTGCCGGATCACCCACGGGGCGATCGATTGCGCGCTGGCCATCGCGCGCCAACACCCTATCGTTGCCGGTGAGGTGGAGGCTGTGCGTGTGTACGTTGCGCCTCAGGTTCTTGAGCACTTTGCCGCACGGCCCTTCGTCCCCAAATCTTTTCTTCACGCCCGAGCGGCCTTTAGCTTCCAATATACCGTGGCCAGCGCCTTAGCCAGGGGGCGGTTGAAACCCGCGGACTTTACGGAGGAAGCAATTCGGGACCCCCAGGTGGCGTGGCTCGCGGGGCGAGTCAAATTAGCAGGGTCCCCCGGGGTGGAAGGCCTGGGGGCAGAGGTCGAAGTCCGGCTGAAAGACGGTCGGGTCTTTCGGGAGGCGGTGGCAGTGCCACGAGGCGACAGGTGGGCTAGTCCGCTCTCGGCAGAGGAAATCAGAAATAAGTTTCTAGAAAATTTAAGTTTTAAAGGTCTCGATATTGAAATAGGGTACCAAATATTACAATTATGCCAAAATTTTGAGCACCTAAAAAACCCTGCCGTATTATGTGAACTGCTGTCGTCGCGCCCTCCACTACGAGGGTCCTGAGGGGAGGTCTATAGGCATGGAAACCAAGCCTGCCTCGGAAAAAGGAGCCGAGGTCAAGAAGGCGATATGTTGGGCTTCACCGGGATGTCACGACCAGTGTTCGATACTGGTGCAGGTAGATGAAGAAGGTCGGATAACTAAGATCAGGGGCAACCGCGAGCTTGGTAACGGGCGCTTCTTCCGGGGTTGTCCGGACCGGTTACCCTACCTTATCAGGTGGCTCTATCATCCCGAACAGCTCATGTATCCCCTGAAAAGGGTCGGCTCGCGCGGGGAAAACAAGCGGGAAAGGATTTCCTGGGATCAGGCGTTGGATGAGATTGCGGAAAAGCTAAGAGAAATCAAAGCCAGATATGGGCCTGAGAGTTTGGCCCTTACCGAAGGGACCTATAGAAGCGATATGTACGGCATCCGGAGCCGCTTTCTCCATCTGTTTGGTAACCCCGGCAACATCGGCTGTCCCGGTACCATATGTGGTTGCAACCGGCGGGCCTTATACCGAGCCTTGTTGGGCACTACCGCCCTCAAGGATAATTTCGACACCGCCAAGTGCATAGTCATCGGCGGGGGCAGAACTGCCGAGTCGGGGCGACGTCGGTGGCTGGCCATCAAGGAGCGCCTCCGAGAGGGTGGAGTAAAGCTCATTGTGATCGACCCCAGACGGACGGAAGAGGCCAGGCACGCCGATATTTGGCTTCAGATCCGGCCCGGGACCGACTGTGCGTTGTTCCTAGCCTGGATTAACGTCATCATAGAAGAGCGTCTTTACGATGCGGATTTCGTTGATAAGTGGACCTTTGGTTTTGACGAACTGAGAAGGCGGGTGGCCGAGTATACTCCGGAAAGGGTGGCGGAGATAACCTGGGTACCACCGGACAAGATCAGAGCAGCGGCGAGGATGTACGCCACCAATAGGCCCGGCCACTTCGCCCGGGGCGTAGCGGCCGACCACATCGGTCTGAACGCCATACGGGTGGAGGAGGCCAAGGTGTGCCTACGCGCGATAACCGGTAATCTGAGGGTCAACGGAGGCGAGACGCCGTTAGGCCCGGGCCCTATAGTCAACGGAAGGATGGCTATCAGGGACGGCTTTTTGCAGCTCGAAGACAAGTGCCCTCCAGAACAACGGAGAAAACAAATCGGCTCGGATAGGTTCAAACTCATGACCTGGCCCGCCTACGAAATAATCAATAGACTATACCGGGAGCGGTACGGCATACCCCTTACGGTTAGCGGGCACGACTTCCTCAGCCCTCAGCCCTTGATCTGGCGGGCCATACTCACCGGGCAGCCCTATCCGATAAAGGCCATGATTACCTGGGGATCCAACCCTCTTTTGAACGCCGCCAATACCAAGCTGGTTTACCAGGCGCTGAAGAGCCCCAATTTGGAGCTGCACGTAGTACTAGAGCATTTCCTGACGCCTACCGCCCTCCTGGCCGACTACGTCCTTCCCATCGCCAGCAAGCTTGAAAAGCCGACCTGTAGTACCTACGAAGACTTCGCTCCTACCCTCGAGTGCGGAGAAAGGCCGGTCCAGCCTCTGGGCGAACGAAGGAGCGATTACGATTTTTTCCGGGGGCTGGCGATAAGGTTGGGATTCGGGGAGTACTTTCCCTGGGCAAGCGAGGAAGAGTTGGCCAACTACCGGCTGGAACCACTGGGTTTGACCCTCGAAGAGGCTGCGGCGGCCCGGGTTATAGCCAGCACGGAGCTTTGGACCTATGAAACCGTAAACCCCAGGACGGGCGAACCTACAGGCTTTGCCACTCCCTCAGGTAAGGTGGAGCTTTATTCTAAAGTGCTCGAAGAGCTCGGTTACGATCCCCTTCCCTTTTACGAGGAACCCCCGGAAAGCCCGCTTAGAACGCCGGAAATTGCCCGGGAATACCCGCTGATATTGACTACCGGAGGGAGAATTAGACCCCTGTTTCATTCCGAACACCGGCAGTTAGGTATAGGCATGCGCGAGCAACACCCCGAGCCTATGGTGGAGATACACCCCGAAACCGCCCGGGAACTAGGGATTTCAGATGGGGACTGGGTCTGTGTGGAAACCCGTCGGGGGGCAATAAGACAGAGGGCCAGACTGACCCTTGATATTCATCCGCGAGTAGTCAATGTCGAAAGCCACTGGTGGTTTCCCGAGCAACCCCCGGAAGACCCGGGGCTGTGTGGCGTTTGGGAAGCCAATGCCAATGTGCTGACGCTAGATGAACCGGATGCCTGTGACCCTCTCACAGGGGGTTGGGCTTTAAGGGCACTCCTGTGCAAGGTTTATAAGCCTCGCCTTTCCGAGTAGGACTCGCGGGCAGGGCGGGCGCCGGGCACGCCGGCCCGTCCCCATACCCGACGCCGGCGGGGGCTTCGGTTATGGGGATAAACGGAAACTGAGGGATTATTAACAAAAGGGGTGACAGGTGTGACCTTCCATCAGTTGCTCATTCTGCTCACGATTGTTGAAGAAGGTAGCTTCAGCGAGGCCGCCCGCAAGCTGGGGATCTCCCAGGCCGCCGTCAGCGCCCAGATCAAGACGCTGGAAAGGGAATTGGGCCAGGTGCTTCTGGTAAGGCGCGCGGGCGCCGGTAGGCCTAAGCTTACCTCTGCCGGGCATCTCGCCTACAGGGCCGCCGCTATGGTGCTGAGAACCCTGCAGAACCTGACCACCCAACTGGAAGGGCTCAGGACCCCGAAGCCTCTCCGCGAGGCCAGCGGCGAACGGATTGAAGTGGCCTCGGACAGCGTTGCCGGGCCTGAGTTATCCCCGGTTTCCGCCGGCAGTCCTGGTTCCGCCGCGTATCTAAAGTCTCGCCGGGTACCGAACTCGGCGCAAGCGACAGTAGAGGCGGGCGCCGGGCCTCTGGACGGCCTTAACAGGCAGGCATTCCTTCCCTGCGCCTGGAGACCGACCTTCAGGGTAGCGCCCTGGGCCAACTCAGGACGCGGCTAGAAGCCTTCGCCGAAATGCTGGGAAGGGGATACGATGCCTGAACGCCCGCCCTTAAGGCCGGCCCCCTTTAGCTTCTTCGACGCCTGCATCCACATGGGCCCCATCGTCACCTGGCGGGGCAGGGAACTGGCAGTAGAGTACTACCGCCGCCTCAAGGCGGAACTGGAGGAATGTGTG
>JANLFO010000043.1 GCA_024653205.1 Clostridia bacterium
CTAGTTCGGTCGGCGAAGCGACCGGTACGAGGGGGAACCGGGCCTGCCGCCGGCGGCCCGGGACTGTAGGGCGGTTGGGGTTGACAGGCACCCCGAATTGGCGGCAACACTAGCAGGGCCGCCGCCTTGACGGTGCCGGGCGGGAATGCTATAATGACATTCGCATCCTTCGGGGTTAGGTGAAATTCCTTACCGGCGGTAAAGCCCGCGAGCCGCCCCAAGGCGGTTGACCCAGTGAGATTCTGGGGCCGACAGTGAAAGTCTGGATGGGAGAGGGGTGCAGCAGCCGGTTCTTCTTGCGGCCACCAAACCCCGGGGAAAGGGGTTTTTCTTTTTGCCGAACGGGGCCAGAGGCAATGCCGATCTCTTCTATATGCGGCACGCGTTAGAACTGGCGCAGAGAGGAGCGGGCTGGACCAGTCCCAATCCTGCGGTTGGCGCGGTGCTGGTACGTGACGACCGCATAGTGGGAGAAGGATACCACCAACGTGCCGGCGAGGCACACGCCGAGGTTAACGCGCTGAGACAAGCCGGGGGCCTGGCGAGGGGAGCTACTCTCTATGTCACCCTGGAACCCTGCAGCCATTACGGCCGGACACCTCCGTGCACGGAGGCGGTGCTGGCCGCGGGAGTGCGGCGGGTGGTGGCCGCCACTGCAGACGCCAACCCCAGGGTGCGCGGGCGAGGGCTCCTGCGCCTGGCGACCTCGGGCGTGGCGGTAGAGGTGGGCTTGGAGCGGAGGGAAGCACGGCGACTGAACGAGGCGTTTGCCAAGTATGTGGTCACCGGCCTGCCCTGGGTGAGCCTTAAGATGGCCATGAGCCTGGACGGTAAGGTCGCCACTCGCGCCGGGGATTCGCGGTGGATCACCGGTCCCACCGCCAGGCGCGCGGTCCACGAGTTGCGGCACCGCCACGACGCCGTCCTGGTGGGCGTAGGCACGGTTCTGGCCGATAATCCCCAGCTTACCGTGCGCTGGTATAAGGGCCGGGACCCGGTACGCGTGATCCTCGATAGCTCCCTGAGGCTGCCCCCAGAGGCCAGGGTACTGAAGGTGCGGTCCCCCGCGCCCACATGGGTGGTTACCACCCCGCATCACGACCCCAACCGCCGCCGCGCGCTGGAGGACCGGGGGGCCGAGGTCCTGGTAGTTTCCGAGGCCGGATCACGAGTAGATCTTAAGGCGCTGCTTGCCTTACTCGGCAGGCGGGGTGTGACCAGCGTGCTGATAGAAGGCGGGCCTACGGTGGCCGCGGCCTTTCTGGAGGCGGATCTGGTCGACCGCCTGTACATGTTCGTGGCTCCCAAGCTGCTGGGGGGTCGGGAGGCTCCCGGACCCATCGGCGGCCTGGGCGCCGAGAGGGTGGCTCAAGCCCTGCCGGTGCGAGAGCTGGAGATCCGGCCGATCGGGGAGGATTGGCTTATCAGCGGGTATCCCGCCACCAAGAACCCCGAGGCCCACTGGACGGCGTAGGCAAGGCAGAGGAGGAGGCAGCTTGTTTACCGGCCTGGTAGAAGAAATAGGCAAGGTACAACGTCTGGAAAGGCGCCGACTGGGTGGAATCCTTGCCATCCGCGCGCGTAAGGTGCTCGATGACCTGGCCGTCGGAGACAGCGTGGCGGTGAACGGTGTATGCCTTACGGTTACCTCCTGCGATCAGGAGGCTTTCACGGCAGAGGTAATGGCAGAGACCCTGTCCCGCACCAATCTGGGAGCCCTGGAGGCAGGATCAAAGGTGAACCTGGAGCGGGCCCTGGCACTGGGAGGCCGTTTGGGCGGGCACCTGGTAACCGGTCACGTGGACGGCGTGGGCACGGTGGTGGATAGGCGCCCGGAAGGAGACTCGGTCTGGGTTTGGGTGGAAGCGCCTTTAGAACTCGCTCCGTACCTGGTCGGCAAGGGCTCGGTAGCCTTAGACGGGGTAAGCCTTACGGTAGTAGAACGCCGGAACTCGGTCTTCAGCGTTTCGCTGGTCGGCCATACACTTAGCCACACCACTCTGGGCGAGAAGACGGTGGGAGCCAAGGTAAACCTGGAGATTGACCTGATCGCGCGCTACCTGGCCGGGCTGTTGGGCCTTGAAGCCAGGCGTGAACCCGGACAGGAAGGAATAAACCTGGACCTTCTAACCCGATACGGGTTTGTGTGAGGGAGGGGGGAGCAATGGCGTACACCTTTCATACCGTTGAGGAGGCAGTCGAAGACATCAAGGCCGGTAAGATGGTGGTCGTGGTAGACGACGAGGACCGGGAGAACGAAGGCGACCTGGTGATGGCCGCCCAACTGGTGACCCCCCAGGCCATAAACTTCATGGCTGCCTACGGGCGGGGTCTGATCTGTCTCCCCATAGTAGGCGAAAGGCTGGACGAGCTGGATATTCACCCTATGGTCGCCCGCAACACCGACGCCCACGATACTGCCTTTACCGTTTCCATTGACCACAAGGACACCACGACCGGGATATCGGCCTTCGAGCGGGCCCTCACGATCCAAAAGGTGCTTGACCCGGCCTGCGGTCCCGAGGATTTTCGGCGTCCCGGGCACGTGTTCCCTTTGCGGGCCAAGGAGGGAGGCGTGCTGCGCCGGGCGGGCCATACCGAAGCGGCGGTAGACCTGGCCCGCCTGGCAGGGCTTTACCCCGCAGGGGTCATCTGCGAGATTATGAGCGAAGACGGTCACATGGCCCGGGTACCGGAATTGATGGAGTTCGCGGCGCGGCACGGTCTGAAGATCATTACCATTGCCGACCTCATCCAGTACCGCCGGCGGACCGAGAAGCTGGTCAAGTGCATGGTGAGTACTCACCTGCCTACCAGATACGGGGATTTCCTGGCGGTAGCCTACGAGGACCTGCTGGAACATGCCTGCCACGTGGCCTTGGTCAAGGGAGACGTGGCTACCGAGGAGCCGGTCCTGGTCCGCGTGCATTCGCAGTGTCTCACCGGGGACGTCTTCGGCTCCACCCGGTGCGATTGCGGGGAACAGTTGGCGGCGGCCCTCCGGCAGATCGAAGCCGAGGGACGGGGCGTCCTCCTGTACATGCGGCAGGAGGGAAGGGGAATAGGGCTTCTCAACAAGCTCTTCGCCTACCGTTTGCAGGATGAAGGTAAGGATACCGTCGAGGCCAACGAAGCCCTGGGCTTTCCCGCCGACCTGCGCGATTACGGGATCGGCGCCCAGATCCTCGCGGACCTGGGAATAAGGAAACTGCGGCTTTTGACCAACAATCCCCGGAAGATCGCGGGTCTGGAAGGTTACGGTCTGAAGGTGGTTGAGCGGGTGCCCATCGAGATTACGCCCAACCAGCATAATCAGTACTATCTCAGCACCAAGAAGAAGAAACTGGGGCACTTGTTAAATATTGGCTAAAGGAGGAGATCCTTGCCTTGGGTCGAACTTACCAGGGAGAGCTCCTGGGACAGGGGCTTCGTGTAGGCATCGTTGTGAGCCGCTTCAACGAGTTTATTACCCAGCGGCTATTGAGCGGAGCCCTGGACGCGCTTCAGCGACACGGGGTGCTGGCCGAGGACGTGGATATCGTGTGGGTACCCGGCGCTTTCGAAATCCCGGCCACGGCCAAGAAGCTGATAGGTCGGGGCTACGATGCGGTTATTTGTCTGGGTGCGGTCATTCGCGGGGGCACCCCTCATTTTGAGTACGTGGCCGCGGAAGTAACCAAGGGTGTGGCGCAGGTAGGCCTTGATTCGGCGGTACCGGTCATCTACGGTATCATTACCGCCGACACGCTGGAACAGGCCATCGAGCGAGCGGGGACCAAGGCCGGAAACAAGGGTTGGGAGGCTGCCCAGGCGGCATTGGAGATGGCAAACCTATGGCGCCACCTGGAGGAAGGACAGGTGGAAGAGGAATGAACCCGGGCAGGATCGGGATAGTGAGCGATACTCACGGTGACGCCGTTGCCTGGCGGCGGGTAATGGAGTATCTCGGACCGGTGGACCTGGTGGTACACGCCGGTGACGTGCTCTATCACGGTCCGCGCAATCCGCTTCCCCCGGGCTACGATCCGGGGCAGCTGATCAGCCTTCTGAGCGAGCTGAACTGCCCCCTAATCGTTGCCCAGGGCAATTGCGATGCTGCGGTGGACGCCTTCGTACTGCAGATCCCGATGCAGTCACCTGTGGTGTTCCTGCAGCACGAGGGGATACGCCTGCTCGCCCACCACGGCCACCAGTACACACCGGACCAACTGCTGTCGCTGGCCGGGCGGTGGGGCGCTCACCTGTGCGTCACCGGGCACACCCATCTGGCCGGTCTGGAAAGGCGGAACGGGATCATACTGTTGAACCCGGGCAGCCCCAGCCTCCCCCAGGGCTCGCCGGCCCGACCCACCGCCGCCCGTCTGCTGGACCGCCGGGTGGAACTGGTGGACGTTTCCAACGGGGAGGTTCTGGCGGTCGAACAGCTCTAGACCGCCCTCTGTACCCGGTTGCTCCTGAGGCACCGCGTACAAACCAGCACCCGCCGGGCACGTCCGTTGATAATCACCTTGGCCGGCTGCAGGTTGGGGTACCAACTCCGCTTGGTGTGCACGTTAGAATGGCTGACCTGGTGACCGCGTGCCGGGCCACGACCGCATATCGAACAGCGCTGCGACACCAGACTTTCCTCCTTGCTGTCGGTTTAAAGCAACGCTCCCATTTTATCACGGCCCGGCCGGCAACACAAGGGTAGACGTCCTGACGTATCCCCACTTTCGAGTTAACTTGAGTTGACTGGCGGTACCGGGTGCT
>JANLFO010000044.1 GCA_024653205.1 Clostridia bacterium
CCCCGCCGCTCCGGCCGTCCGTGGCCTCCGGCCCGCCTCCGCGCTCGCCCTCGCCAAGCTCGATTCCCGGCGAGGTGCCAATGTACTTCGGCGAGACCCGGGCCCGCCTGCTAACCGCAACGGAAGTTCCTTAAAGCAAACAAAGGTTGTCCCGGTGGATGGCCTCGTCGTAATCCTTATGCCCCAGCAGCCGGGCGATGTCCCCCGAACGGCACCCCTTGATCCGGTCCAGTTCCTGAGCTCGATAGTTGACGATGCCCCGCGCGATCTCCCTTCCCTGGGGGTCGCAGACGCCCACCACCGCCCCGGCCTCAAAATCGCCCTCCACCCGGGTCACTCCCGCGGGCAGAAGGCTCTTGCCCGAGCGCAGCAGGGCCTCGGCCGCCCCGGCGTCCACCCACAGCCGCCCCTGTACCGGCGGCCCGTAGGCGATCCAGCGCTTGCGCCCGGCCAGGGGCGCCTGATGGGGCAGGAACAGGGTGCCCACCGGCTCCCCGGCCAGCACCCGCTCCACCACCCGCTCCTCGCCCCCGTGGGCGATAACCATGGAAATTCCCGAATTCATGGCCATGTGCGCGGCGGCCAGCTTGGTCCTCACCCCTCCCGTGCCCAGGGGAGAGGTCCCGGCGCCGGCCAGTTCTTCGATCTCCGGGGTTATCTCGGACACTACCTCCAGCCGCCGGGCCTGGGTACAGGCCTTGGGATTGGCCGTGTAGAGACCGTCCGTGTCGGTCAGCAGCAGGAGGAGGTCGGCGTCCACCAGGCCGGCTACCAGGGCCGATAAGGTGTCGTTGTCTCCTACGCGGATTTCCTCGACCGCCACGGTGTCGTTCTCGTTCACGATGGGGATTACCCGGTACTGCAGGAGCGTGAGCAGGGTGTGCCGGGCGTTAAGGTACCGGCCCCGGTCGGCCAGGTCCTGACGGGTGAGAAGCACCTGGGCCACCACCTGGCCGTATTCCCCGAAGAGTTTCTCGTAGATGTGCATCAGGATGCCCTGGCCCACGGCCGCCGCCGCCTGCTTTTCCGGCAGGGTCTGGGGCTTCTTCGCCCAGCCCAGCCGGCCCATACCCGTTCCCACCGCGCCCGAGGTGACCAGCACCACCTGCCGCCCGCCGTTGGCCACGGCCGCCAGTTCCCGCACCAGCCGCTCCAGGCGAAAGAGGTTGAGCCGGCCGTCCGAATAGGCCAGTATACTGGTTCCGACCTTCACTACCAGCCGCTTAGCCTTGCTCAGCTGCTCGGTCATGGTCCCTTAGCCAGGCGGCCAAACGATAGATTAAGGGCCTCACTCCCTCGCCTGTGGCCGCCGAAAGAGGAAAGATTTCGTAGCGGTCCCCCACCGCCTGCTGCAAGCGGCGGAGGTTATCCCCGGCCCCCGGCAGGTCGATCTTGTTGGCGGCGATCAGCCGCGGCCGGCGGGCCAGCTGCGGGTTGTAAAGGGCCAGCTCCCGGTCCACGGTGGCGAAAGCCTCCTCCGGCCGGAGGCCGGCGTCGCTTCCCACGTCGACTACCTGTACCAGAATGCGGGTGCGCTCTACGTGCCGTAAAAACTCGTGCCCCAGGCCGGCGCCGGCATGGGCCCCGGCGATCAGCCCGGGAATGTCGGCCATCACGAAGCTCTCACCCTCTTCCACCCCCACCAGTCCGAGGTGGGGCTGCAGGGTGGTGAAAGGATAGTCGGCTATCCTGGGCCGGGCGTTGGATACGGCGGCCAGCAAGGTGGACTTGCCGGCGTTGGGCAGCCCCACCAGGCCCACATCGGCCAGGAGCTTCAACTCCAGCTCCAGCCACCGTTCTTCCCCGGGCCGGCCCGGTTCCGCCCGCCGTGGGGCCGGGTCCTTGGGCGTGGCCAGCCGGGCGTTTCCGCGCCCGCCCTTGCCTCCCCGGGCCACCAGCACGGTCTGGCCCGGCGCGGTCAGATCGGCCAGGACCTCGCCGGTTCGGGCATCCCTGACCACCGTGCCCACCGGCACCCGCAGGTGGAGATCCTCGCCGTTTCGTCCCCGCTGCTCCTTGCCCCGACCGTGTTCCCCGCGGCCCGCCCGGTAATGGGCCTTATACTTGAAATCCACCAGGGTGCGCAGGCCGGCTTCGGCTGCCAGATAGACGCTCCCGCCGTCCCCGCCGTCCCCGCCGCTGGGCCCGCCCCGGGGCACGTACTTCTCGCGTCGAAAGGCCACCACGCCGTTGCCGCCGTCGCCGGCCTTGACCACTATCTTGGCCAGGTCGTAAAACACGTCTTTTCCTCACCTGCCGCCCGGCGGCCCGATCGCCCTGCCGCCCGCTCCCCCGCTCCTGCCGGGCGCGGAACCGCAGACCTCAGACAGCCGGAGAAGCCGGCCCTGCCGGGGCGGGGGAAGGCTCTAGGCCGGTGTGGGGAAGGACAGCTCCAGCTTCCAGGCGCCGGGTCCCTCCAGCCATCTCAGCTCGGCCCCGCTGGCCCTTATCCGGCCCCGGAGCTCCCCCAGCAGCTCCCGGTCCGGACGGCCGCCCGGCCCGTACACCTCCCAGGTCAGCCGCAGCCGCCGCTCCCCCGCCTCCAGGCGGATTATCAAGAGCTCCTCCTGATCGGGCCGTAGGGCCGCTATCACCCGCTCTCCCACGGCGCGCACCACGCCGACCAGCTTATCCTCGTCCACCTCGGCCTCGAACCCTTCGGCGTCCAGCGCGAATCGCACCTCGGAATGCCGCCCTTCGGCCTCCATCTCCAGACGCAGCAAGGCCAGGGCCAGCCGGGGGTGCCTCAGGCGCAGCAAAGCCCCCCGGTCCTCCACTTCCTTCGCCACCCGGCGCAGGTAGGCCAGGGCCTGGTCCACCCGGCCGAGCTGCAGAAGGCCGGACATTACCTGCAGGTGGTTCAAGAAATCATGACGCTGCCGCCGCAGCAGTTCGAGACCCGCGGCCGCGTCCGTGGCCGCCAAACCGTCTTGCATTGTACGGCTCCCGCCCCTCGTGCCTGCCGGCAGGCCCCTAACCCGCTTCGGCGCCGGCCGCCGGCCTCCCGCCCCTGGGAAGATGCGGATTCCGCGGCTGCCCGACGTACCGCCAGGCCAGCTCCACCGCCTCTTCCGGGTTACGCGCGGGGATGATGCCGGGATCCCTTTCTCCCCGGCGCATAATCTCCCAGGTGTTGAGCCCCACCACCGGCCGGCCCAGCCGCAGGGCCAGCCCGATTTCGGACAGGGTGCCGTAGCCGCCCCCGATGGCTATTACCGCGTCCCCCGCCCGTACTACCAGCAGGTTGCGGCCCTCTCCCAGACCGGTGGCGAGGGCCACGGTAAGGTGCGGATTGCCCTCTTCCCGCCTCAGCCCGGGAAGGATTCCTACCACCGTGCCCCCGGCCTCCGATGCTCCCCGTGCCGCCGCGGCCATGACTCCGCCCAGGCCCCCGCACACCAGCACCGCCTGGCGCCGGGCCAGTTCCCGGCCCACGGCGTAGGCCAGCCGGGCCTCCTCGGGCCCGCATTCCCCCGCGCCGATCACGGCTATGTAAGGCCGCACCCGGCCTCCCCCCAGAAAGGAAAAGCCCCGGCCCTCAGGCCGGGACCGACTAGGCGCCGACTACGCTTACTTTCTTCTTATCCCTGCCCAGGGGCTCGAACTTCACGTAGCCGTCTGCCAGGGCATAGAGGGTATCGTCCTTGCCCCGGCCCACGTTCTGCCCGGGGTGGATCCTGGTGCCGCGCTGCCGAACCAGTATATTCCCGGCCCGAACCCACTGCCCGTCGTAGCGCTTCACACCCAGACGCTTGGCCTCGCTATCTCGACCGTTGCGCGAGCTGCCTACACCCTTCTTGTGGGCGAACAACTGCAGATCGAATCTCACGTCTATTCACCTCCCCGCTCGTCCCGGTCGGTCTGCTCCCGACGGTGTATTACCAGGTACCCGGGGTGAACCCGCCGTATCTCCGCCAGGCCCAGGGCGGCTACCTCGAAGATCAGTCCCGCTTCCGGCGGCGGGTCACCTTCGCCCCCGCCGGCAAGGAAACATTCCAGGTATCCGTCCTCCACCCGCACCCGGGGCTTCAGGCCCAGCAAGCGCTCCAGCGCCAGGACCGCGGTCTGGGCCAGGGCGGAAACCGCCGCGCAGACGATGTCCCGGCCGTGCGGTCCGTAGCCCGCGTGGCCCCTCACTACCAGGCCGACCGGCCGGCCCCGGCGGTAGTAGAGGTCAACACGGATCATGATCCTAGGCCTCGATCTTCTCCACCCGTACCTCGGTGAAGTCCTGCCGGTGACCCCGGCGCCGGCGGTAGTTCTTCTTGGGCTTGTACTTGAAAACCAGTATCTTCCTGCCGCGGCCGTGCCGGAGCACCTTGAGCCACACCCGGACGCCGTCCACCTCCGGTTGGCCGATCCTCAGCTCTGCCCCCCGGCCTACGGCCAGAACCCGCCCGGCGGCCACCGTGCTCCCCTCTTCCGCCGCCAGCCTTTCCAGGCGCAGCACCTCGCCCTCGCGCACCCGGTACTGTTTGCCTCCGCTTTCGATTATGGCGTACATCTTCTTCCGGGACCTCGGCCCCGTATCTCGCTCCTTTCCGGATTGCGTCTTGGCTTAGAGTCTGCCAGAACTCTAACACAGCCCCCGGCGCTTGTCAAGCTCGCCGAGCCCCGAGTTATCCCCACTTTCCCACGGGCGGTACCGGGTGCTCCCCGTTCGTACTGTCA
>JANLFO010000045.1 GCA_024653205.1 Clostridia bacterium
CCCTTTTTCATTGCCTGTGGTGCGGCATTCTGCAGCATGGGGGGGGTCTGCTAGGAGGCGCCTATGGAAGGGTCCAAGTACGGCCACCTAATCGTAACCCGCTACCGTACGGACGTGCGTCTTCCCGGCTTCCGGTCCGACCGTCCGGCGGAGGAAGCCAGCCTCATCCCACCCCGCACCCACCTGGTCTGGCTGGACGGCGAGGTGGTTCCCGGGGCGAAAATGTATTCGGAGTGCGTCTGGTTCTGGCCCATGCCCGCGGAGGAACTGGAGGCGGCGCGAAGGGAAAACCGGCTGGGCGAGCTTCAGGCCCACACCCATCCCTTCGACGAGGTGATCGCCTTTTTGGGTACCAACCCCGAAGATCCCTACGACCTAGGGGGCGAAATCGAGCTATGGTTGGAAGATGAGTGCCACCGACTGACCACCAGCTTCCTGGCCTGGGTACCGGCCGGGATGAAGCACTGTCCGCTCATTTTCCGGCGCATAGACCGGCCCATGTTCCATTTTACCCTGGGCCCGGGGCGGGAGTACCGCTAGGGTACCAAGCAGGGCAAGGGGGAACGGGAATGTCTTCCTCGAGCCGAACCCGAAAGCATCTGATCACCGAATTCAAGGCTCTGCCCCTGCCTCCGGGCAGTCCACCCCTGGGAGTCGCAGGGAAGGGTGGCGAGGGCCGGCTGCTTGGCCTGGGTGAGGAGCTAATTCCCGGAGCCCTGCGGCTGGAGTGTCGGTGGGTCACCCCGCCCGGCCCGGAAATCGCCCCTCACCCCCACGACTTTGACGAGATACTGGGGTTTTTCGGAACCGACCCCGGCCGGGTGCGGGAGCTGGGCGGGGAGGTGGAACTGGTCCTGGGTGAGGAGCGGCAGGTTCTGACCCAGAGCTGCCTGGTGTACGTGCCTGCAGGCCTGCTGCACGCCGTCAGCTTCCGAGGCCTGGCGCGACCGCTTCTGTTCTTCTTCGCTACCTGCCCCCTGACCAAATGAACTTTAAGAAGGAGGCACCAAGGTTATGAAGGCTAAGCTGATCGCCAAGCCCGTTTATGAGGCCGGACCCAAGTTGAAGATTACCGGCCGGGCCAACCCTTCCATGACCCTGGTTAGCAACGAACTGATTCCCGGGTGTAACCTATATCTGGAGGTTGGGTGGATCTGGGATATGCCCGACCCCAACCCTCACATTTTCGAGCACAGCCACGACTACGACGAAATAGTGCTCCACATCGGCAGCAATCCGCAGGATCCGGAAGATCTGGGGGCGAAAATCGAGTTTGTGGTGGAGGGTGAGCCTCTGGTGTTCGACCGGACCTCGGCTCTGTTCATTCCCGCCGGGACCAAGCACGGTCCAGTAACCTGGAAGCGGTGTAGCCGGCCGCACATGCAGATGGCCATCATGTTGGGAGCCGGCTCCTACGCCGAAGGGTGGAAGGAGGACGTAGGCAAGAAGAAGGAAGACTAGCGGGACGGAGCGGCCGGGTACACCCGGTGCAAACCGTATTATCCCTGCCTTTTCCCGGCCGCCCTGGTTTCCGCGAGTGCCTGAAGCCTCGCCAGGCAGCGAACTTGGCCGGTGCGAGGGTGGAGGTGGGCGCCGGGCCTTTGGATGGCCCAAGCCGTACCGGCGCTAAGGACGGCGCCTAAGCGTGGAGCCCGCCGGAAGGCGAAACTTGAGTCTCAGTTCCGTTGGCGAAGCGACCGGTAGGAGGGGAGACCAAGAACTGCCGGAAGGCAAGCAAAGCCCTGTCTGTGTGCTGGGAGGTGAACTTATGCCCGACACGAAGTACGGTCACCTTTTCGTCCTGGACGCCCGGGCCAAGGCCGACTTGCCCAGTTACCGACACGAGACCGAAGAAGCGGACAACGGCAACTCCACCTGCCTCATCTACCTGGATGCCTCGGTAATTCCCGGCGCGCTCTACAATGAGTGCGCCTGGTTCTGGGCCGCCACGCCGGCGGGCAAGACCGAGGCCGACGCCCATGTACACGATTTCGACGAATTGGTCGGCTTCTTCGGCACCGACCGCCGTGACCCATATGACCTGGGCGGGGAGATAGAACTTTGGGTGGAAGACGAAAAGCACGTATTAACCCGTAGCTTTGTGGTCTTTATCCCCGCCGGGGTAAGACACTGCCCCTTGATCGTGCGGCGGGTGGACCGGCCGATCTTTCATTTTACCATGGGCGCGACCCGACGCTATCGCTAGCCCCGGTCTCGGCAAAGCGGCGCCTACGATTCTTATGTGTCGAGTTTAACCTTCTCGAAAGGAGGGTCTAGCGCACGGTGGCGGCATCAGGCACTCTGGACTTATTCTATGATACCGTACGCCACCCCTGGGAAGCGGCCAAGAGGTGGAAGCAGAAGACCGGCGGCGCGGTGGTGGGCTGGCTTCCGGCAGACGTCCCGGAGGAAATGATCATGGCCGCCGGCGCCCTGCCGGTAGCGGTAGTCGGCTCCGAGGCCACGGTGAGCCGGGCCGACGCCCATCTGCCGGTCTGGGCCTGCTCCTTTGCCCGCAGTAGCCTGGAGCTGGGGCTGCGGGGCGAGCTGGATTTCCTGGACGGCCTCATCCTCCCTTATACCTGCGACACCTTGAGGCTTTTAGCCGGCATCTGGGGACACCTGCGGCCCAAGCTTTTAGTGCACCCCTACCTTCTGGCCCACCAGGCCCGCCGTGCCAGCGCCCGGCAATTCGTGCGGGTGGAACTACTGCGGCTAAAGAGCGCCCTGGAAAACCTCACCGGCCGGGAGATCACCCCCGAGAGCCTGGCGGCGGCCATAGAGCTCAACGGGCGCTGCCGCGAGCTTCTGGCCCGGCTTTACGACTGGCACCGGCGCTACCCGGAAAGGCTATCCACCCCAGAGCTATTCGCCGTGCTGCGGGCGGCCACCCTCCTGCCCAAGGAAGAACTCCTGGCGGGGCTTTTAGCCCTGGCCCGGGAACTGGGCCTGGAGGAAGAAGCTCCCCCGGAGGCCGGGCCGAAAGCGGCCGCAAACGGTCGCCACCGGGTATTCCTCTCCGGCTCCCTGGCCCCCCCGGCCCTCTTCAACCTCCTCGAGGAAGCCGGCCTGGTAGTAGTGGGAGACGACCTCCACCACGGAGAGCGCTACCTTTACCCCGTCCCCCAAGGACCCGACCCTCTGGAGCGGCTGGCCGTCCGCCAGCTCACGCTCCCCCCCACGGGGTATTCTAGCCCACCCGGGGCCAACCGGCCCGGCTACCTCCGGGAAAGGGTGCACCGGCTAAAGGCCCAAGGCGTGATCTTTTTGCACCTACGTTTTTGCGAACCGGAGAACTACGACTACTATCAGCTTTATCAAGCCTTAGAGCGGGAGGGCATTCCTTCTCTCCGGGTAGAGACCGACTTTCAGGGCAGTTCTCTGGGGCAGATCAAAACCCGGCTAGAAGCCTGGGCCGAAATCCTGGGGGTGAAATAAATGCCTGAACGCCCGCCCCTAAAAAGCGTAACCCACCTCAAAGAAATCATGAACCAATACTACACCGGTGCGGAAGAAGCCAAAAAAAGCGGCCAACCCCTAGTCTGGGTCACCGCCGTCTCCCCGGTAGAAATCATCGTCGCCCTGGACCTCTTCCCCTACTACCCGGAAAACTTCGGCACCCTGGTGGCCAGCCGCAAACTCACCCATGAATACTCCCAGGAGGCCGAAGTACGGGGCTTCTTCCCGGACCTATGCGGGTATGCCCGCGCCGGGATAGGAGACTGGCTAAAGGTAGAGCACCCGGTGGGAAGACTGGTGCCGCCGGACCTGGTGGTCTGCTGCAACGCCCAATGCAACAGCCTCACCAAGTGGTTTGAAGTAGGGGCCCGCTGGCACTCCGCCCCCTACTTCCTCCTCGACGTCCCCTTAGCCCTGCCGGACACCAAAAGCGCGGTAATCCAATACGTCAAAAACCAGCTTGAAGAACTCATCGGGTTTTTAGAGCACCACACCGGACGCCGCCTATCTCTGGACCGGCTGGTAGAGGCCATGGACCTGGCCAACCAGGCCTGCCGCCTCTGGAAAGAAATCCTGGAAATGGCGGCACTGAAGCCCGCCCCCTTTAGCTTTTTCGACGCCTGCATCCACATGGGCCCCATCGTCACCTGGCGGGGCAGGGAACTGG
>JANLFO010000046.1 GCA_024653205.1 Clostridia bacterium
GGTGAAGAGCTCGACCCTCCCGCGGTCCCCCGTGGCTTCACCACTTCCTCCCGCGGGCAGGCCCCTTGTGGGGTTTTCTGCTTTCTTTGCTCTCCACGCGAACGCATCGGGTCCACCTCTGACTTGACGTTCGGGCCTTCCCCGGCGGTTCATGACCCACCGGGTACTATGCCCTCTGCTGACTCCTGCCGGTTCAGCCGGGCCTCTCGGCCCGGGTTGCCAGTATCCTGGCCTATCCGGCAGGCCTCCCCGGGTAAGAGCTCTGTCTTTCCCTCCATCTACCCGCCCCATTTACTCTTGGCAGCCTTCGGTAGCAAGGACTTTGCTTTGTGTTGCAAGCTCATCCAACTGCCACTAGCCTCGCCTGGGGTTCGTGGTCCTCGGGCCGGAGGTTTGCCGCCGGCTTCCTTCAGATCCCGCCTCACGGCGGACACCCTTGCCTTGGGCTAACGACTACTGCTACCTTCGTCGTTCGGGACTTTCACCCTATAGACAGTGACCATGCCGGGCGCACAACCAAAACTCCCGTCCCCTAAGGGACGGGAGTTGCCCGCGGTACCACCCTTCTTGGCGGGGTCAGCTACTTGGTTGTCCCCGCCCTCTCTCGGGCTGATAACGGTTGCCCGACCGTCCAACTTAACTTTCGCCCTCACGGGCGAATTTCTCGTTGGCCGCTTCGGGGCGCCACCTCACGGCTCCTCACCGGTTTCCACCTGCCACCGGCTCTCTAGAGAGGGTTACCGCTAGTTTCCCCGGCATTGCGTTGCCCTTGGGGCTTTGCTGCATATTATACTATAGCGGCTTGTCCGGCGCAACTCGATTTTCGCCGGCGACCATCCTCAGGAAATAACGGTGTACTCTCAGGTCGGGAGTCAGTTCGGGATGAAAGGTACAGGCCAGCCACCTACCCTGCCTCACCAGGACCGGTCGATCCTTAAAACTGGCCAGCACCGCCACTCCGTCGCCCACCCTTTCCACTACAGGCGCCCGGATGAATACCGCACGCAGGGGTTCGGGCCCTAACGCCGGGACCTCAAGATCCACCTCAAAGCTGTCTACCTGGCGCCCGTAGGCATTGCGCCGTACCACCAGGTCCATGGCCTCCAGGGTGCCGGGCGCCTCGCCCCACACTTCCTTGGCGAGTAAGATCATGCCGGCGCAGGTACCGAAGGTAGCCAGACCGTCTTGTATCCGGGTCTTTATCTCTCCAAAAAGGCCGCGCTCGTGCAACAAACGGCTGATGGTCGTGCTTTCGCCGCCGGGAAGGATGAGGCCATCGAGTTGATCCAAATCCTGTGGATAACGCACTTCCACGCTCTGAACGCCGCAGCGTTCCAGCATCATACGGTGTTCTCGAAAGGCCCCCTGCATGGCCAGAACCCCGATGCGCACCTCACCACCCCCGCTCCTGCAACCGGGTGACAAGGGTGGCCACTTCCAGACCCGGCATGGCCTCGCCCAGGCCACGGGAAACCTCGGCCAGCACTGCAGGATCCCGGTAATGGGTCACGGCCATGACTATGGCCTTTGCCCGGGCGGCCGGGTTCTGGGACTTGAAAATGCCCGATCCCACGAACACTCCGTCTGCCCCGAGCTGCATCATCAAGGCGGCATCGGCCGGAGTAGCGATCCCGCCCGCGGCGAAATTTACCACCGGGAGTTTCCCGGTCTGCGCTACCTGCCGCACCAGGTCGTAGGGAGCACCCATCTCCTTGGCCGCGGCCATAAGTTCCTCCGCCGGCAAGCCGGCCAGGCGCCTTATTCCGTCCATCACCCGGCGCATGTGCCGCACGGCCTCTACCACGTTACCGGTCCCGGCCTCCCCTTTGGTCCGGATCATGGCCGCTCCCTCGGCGATCCGTCGCAGGGCTTCGCCCAGGTCGCGCGCTCCGCACACGAAAGGCACCTTAAAGCGGTGTTTGTCAATGTGATGTTCCTCGTCGGCCGGGGTCAGTACCTCGCTCTCATCGATAAAATCGACCCCCAGGGCCTCCAGGATCTGGGCCTCCACGAAATGGCCGATCCGCACCTTGGCCATCACCGGAATACTGACCGCCTCCATGATGGCCAGTACGACCTCCGGGTCGGCCATCCTGGCCACACCCCCGGCGGCGCGTATATCCGCCGGAACCCTTTCCAGGGCCATAACCGCACAGGCGCCTGCATCTTCGGCTATCCGGGCCTGCTCGGGGCTGGTGACGTCCATGATGACGCCACCTTTGAGCATCTCCGCCAGGCCGGTTTTGACCGTCCAGGTTCCCTTCTCCTCCATGTGCCCCGCCTCCCAGTAACCCTAACAGGAATAACCGGTTTGTATTCCTTAATTCTACCACGTAACCGGGGTGAAAACAAGCCGACGCACCCTGACGGGTCCCCACTTCTTCGAGGGCAGTGCTGGTTTTGCCCGAGTACCTGAAGCGTGCCGG
>JANLFO010000047.1 GCA_024653205.1 Clostridia bacterium
GCCCGCCGTAGCGCGACGGCTGAGCCCTAGTTTGGTCGGCGAGGTGACAGTACGAGCGGGGAGCACCCGGTACCGCCCGTGGGAAAGTGGAGATAACTCAGGACGCAGAGCAGTTGACGCTGGTAGGGGATTATGCTACACTAAGTGCTGCGGCCTGCAATGCGTAAGTAGAAGTCATCCGCTTCTCACCCTAGGGCATCCGCCCGTAGGGTTTGGCGCTTGGGCCTCAGATGCCGAGATGTGTCTGGACGAGCGGATGGAGGGCCATCCGCTCTTTGCGTATCCACGGGAGCCTGAACAAGTGCGGAGGTGACAGGAAGATCGGCAAGGACCTGCGCATCAACGAGGAGATCCGGGCTAGGGAAGTAAGGCTGATCGGTACCAACGGCCAGCAGTTAGGTATCGTCCCTTTGCGGGAGGCCCTGCAAGTCGCCCATGAGCAGGGTTTGGACTTGGTTGAGGTGGCGCCTGCGGCTAAGCCTCCGGTGTGCCGTATAATGGACTACGGCAAGTACCGCTACGAGCAGAGCAAGAGAGAGCGCGAGGCCCGGAAGCGGCAGCGGGTAATCAACATAAAGGAAGTCAAGTTGCGCCTGGGCATCGAAGAGCACGACTTTCAGGTCAAGGCCAAGAACGCCAGCCGCTTTCTCAAGGACGGAGACAAGGTTAAAGTGACGGTAATGTTCCGGGGAAGAGAAATATCCCACGCCGAACTGGGCCATCGGCTCTGTGAACGTCTGGTGCGGCAATTATCCGACCTAGCCCTGGTAGAAAAGGAACCTTCCGTGGAGGGCAGGAACCTGATAATGATCCTGGCACCTCGGCAGGAGATAGTCAAGGAATAAGGGAGGAAGTACAGTATATGCCGAAGATGAAAACGCACCGGGGAGCAGCCAAGCGCTTCCGCTATACCGGCGCCGGCCGCATTAGGCGGGCCAAGGCCTACAAGAGTCATTTGCTGGCCAAGAAGTCTTCGCGGCGGAAGCGGAGGCTGGGGCAACTGGTGCTGGTAAACCCCTCGGACCAAAGCCACGTACGCCGGCTGCTACCGTACAGCTAGACTATCAGAATGAGGAGTGATGGGTCTTGCCGCGGGTGAAGAAGGGGGTAGCCAAGCGCCGCCGCCATAAGAAGATCCTCAAGCTGGCCAAGGGGTACTGGGGAGCCAAATCCAAACTCTTCCGGGTGGCCAACCAGCAGGTAATGAAATCTCTGGCCTACGCCTATGCGCACCGGCGGCTGCGCAAACGGGACTTTCGCCGTTTGTGGATAGTACGCATCAACGCCGCGGCGCGGAACCACGGATTGTCTTACAGCCGCCTCATAAGCGGCTTGCGTCTGGCGGGGGTAGACATAAACCGTAAGATGTTGGCCGACCTGGCAGTAAACGACGACCCGGCCTTCGCCCGATTGGTGGAGCTGGCGAAGGATAAACTGAATCTGGCCTAGCCGCAAGAGAGATTTAGCCAAAGATATCGGGGGGCCTCTGGCAGAAGCCAGGGGCCTGTTGCTGTGCGCCCGGCATGGTCACTGTCTATAGGGTGAAAGTCCCGAACGACGAAGGTA
>JANLFO010000048.1 GCA_024653205.1 Clostridia bacterium
TAGAGATCACCCAGGACACCACCATCAAGGCCTTTGTCACCGGCCCCGGCCGGGACGACAGCGACGTCGTCACCTTCGAGTACACGGTGCCCAGGGTAGCGGTAACCGGGGTGAGCATTGCCCAGGGCGAGCAGGTGGAGCTTGGGGTAGGCCAGACGTTGCCGCTCACGGCGGTGGTTCAGCCGGAAAACGCGACTAACAAGGCCGTAACTTGGTCCAGCAGCAACGCGGCAGTCGCCACGGTGGACCAGACCGGCCTGGTGACCGGGGTATCGGCCGGCACGGCGACCATTACCGTGACCACTCAGGACGGCGGCTTCACCGACAGCATCACCGTTGCCGTGGTGCCGACCAAGCCTGCTCCGGCGCTAACCCCCGACGCCACCGACAACCGGGTGGGCAGCCCCATCGAGCTCGTCTTTGAGGACGACGAGGCTTGGCGGGCGGCCATCAGAGAAATCACGGTGGACGGCAGCCCGCTCGGGGCGGATAGGTACTCGGTTGAAGCCGGCAAGATCACCATTGCCGCGACGGTCTTCAGTGCTGCCGGGGACTATCGCATTGTGGTCAAGGCGGACGGGTACGGGGATGCAACTGTTAGTCAAACCATTAATCCGGCCTCGGGCCAGGAACCGGGCGGGAAGGTTGTATTGACCGTGACCGGTCCCGGCGTGAACGGGACCAAGGAATTCACCCAGGCTGAGCTCGAGGAGATGCCGCAATACGAGCATTCCTGTAATCCTGTTAGGTAGGCGTTGGCAATAAAAAAGCCTCCTGG
>JANLFO010000049.1 GCA_024653205.1 Clostridia bacterium
GAAAGCTCCTCGGGATGGGGCGAACTACCGCTCTTCCAGGCGATCATGGGCTCCACCGGCACCGCCCCGGAGGCGTCGCCGATGATATGGCCCGCCTGGCTCCAGTTCCCGTGTTCGTCGTACATGAAATTGGGGTAACGGTAGCGGGGTTCGTAGACCAGCTCCCGCACCGTAAAGGTGGTCGTAAAGCCGTCAGAGGCAATGAACTTGATCAGCGTGGCCTGCTCGTCTAGCCCCCCGGCCAGCTTCAAGAGGTCGGTCAGCTTGACCCCCTTGCCCCGGTAAAAGTTCTTGGTGGGCCAGGTGTTGATGGTGCTGTACAGCTCGTCATGCTGCGGCAGATAAACCCACCCGCATACGGACTGCAATTCCGGCGGCAATGCCTCTGTGCCCCGCAGCTGGTACTGGGAAATGGTTACGCCGGGTGTGCCGTCGCCGTCCGGGTCCTGAAGGTTCAGCCCCGGCCCCTCTATGGTCAGGCTGCCCCCGGCGGCCAGAGCAGGAGAAGGCGCCGGGGCTGAACCTTCAGGACCCGGACGGCGACGGCACACCCGGCG
>JANLFO010000050.1 GCA_024653205.1 Clostridia bacterium
GCGTGTCGTCTTCGCCATAGAGCTTGGGCGGCGTGCGCCGGCGGATCGTGTCAGCATCGATCACACAGCGGCGCACCTCCGGCCGCGAAGGGATCGTATACATGACGTCCAGGAGCGTCTCCTCGATGATCGTACGCAGGCCACGTGCGCCCATGCGGTGCCGCAGCGCCTCCTGCGCCGTGACCCGCAGCGCCTCCGGCGTGAACACCAGCTCCACGCCATCGAGCGCGAACAGGCGCTGATACTGCCTCACAAGCGCATTCTTGGGTCGCGTCAGCACCTGAATCAGCTGCTCCTCGTCCAGTGGATCAACGCTGACGACGACCGGCAGCCGCCCCACGAACTCGGGGATCAGGCCGTATTGCAGCAGGTCGTCGGGCGATACCCTCCGCAGGAGCTCCGCGGTGCTCAGCGTCTGTACCTCCTGCTCCTCGTCGTTGCGGAAGCCGAGGATGCCCTTCTTGCCGATCCGCTGAGCGATCACGTCCTCCAGACCGTCGAAGGCACCGCCGCAGATAAAGAGGATGTTCGTCGTGTTGAGCTGGATGAACT
>JANLFO010000051.1 GCA_024653205.1 Clostridia bacterium
CTCCGGTAACGTAGTTCCCCGCCACCACCGGGAGGCAAATAGCTTGGAGCCCCCCTCCAGAATGCGCGCCACTACCATGGCCAGCACCAGCGCCCGCCACGGCGTGTTCCGGGAGTAGATGAGCTGGTCAAGACCTAGCTTGCGGATCATACCCAGCACGGCATAAACCGCCCCGTGGGAGCGGGAGACGGTGATCTTCAGGTCCTCGCCCGCCGACAGGAATACCTCTCCCTTCAGTGACCGCCTGATAAGCTCAATGGTGGGTAAAGGAAGAGAGGAGAGATTCGCTAGGGTCCTATGCTTGACCTTGCCCCCCTCCCGGTAGGTCTGACGAAGGAGATAGGTCACGTAGGTTTTGCCTTTGTAGGTGCGCTTGGTGGTCGCGACGTGCATCGCCGTGGCTACCTTTCTCATGGCTTCATTATATCATCTTCACCCCATTTGTCAACTACTATCTCCTATTTCCGTGGCTACATATTGAACCAAAAATGTCGCGAAAACCAGTGCCACACCTAGATCTAAGCCTCCCTCAGGCCGGGAACTTGCGCTTA